>JAZRJQ010000001.1:0-2162 GCA_045645925.1 Clostridia bacterium
TATCACCAACAAAAGCCAAAACTTGTTGATTTAAGTTTTTTGCTTCACTTTTTGTTAAGTTTTTTAAATTAGTAAACATTTTTTCCATAATAATATCCTAATTAAAAGTATAACATATAACCCCAAAACTGCCAACAAAAAAAATAATGGCATAAACTTTATTTTTATATAATAATTTTAGTATATACTACACACGAATTTAATTTGCAAAAATTCTAATATTGTTTATACTAGTTGTGTAAATTTATTATAAGGAACAATTTAATGAACAAAGTAAACACAATAAATTTTTATGAAATAAAAGAAACATCAAAAGCCGAAAAAGTTATTAAAAGCTGGACACTAACAAAAGAAGAATTTGTTGACACCAACACAAACGAAGTTGTTAACGAAGAATCTGTAAAAAGACGTAAAAACAGCCAATATAATGAAATTAAAACTGTTAACAAAGTTATTTTAACTGACAAACGACTTATAACAACCACAATTGTTGAAAATACATCGTTTACAAAAAATTCTTACAAATTAGAAGACATAAAATCTGTTAACTGCTTTATTGGTCAGCATATTGGACCAAGAACATTAAACTTTGTTTTAGGCGCACTTTTAATTATTGCAGGTATGGCTTGTTTAACTATGGGTCTGAGTATGGTTACAAAACCAACAACGATGTACATTGTTGGCCCTGTTTTAATGATTTTAGGAATTGTATTGTTATTGTTCAAAAAATCGGAAATAGGTGTAACAATTTCAATTCAAGTAACCCCTTCAAAACATTTTGAAATTGCCGAAAGTGAAACATCAAACAAAGTTGATTTATCAACAAAAGGTCAAATAAAGCTTACTTTCGAACCATGCGAAGAAGCTGTAAAAATGGCACAAGAACTAGACAATTTGGTTATCGAAGCACAATCAAAACTAACAAATCAAAATTCAATTTTTATTTAATAAAAACAATAAAAAAACCGGCTAAATATAGTCGGTTTTTGTTGTTTACTAAGTTAAATAATAAAACCTTCTGGCATAACCAAGTTGCACACACCTTGTTCGGCTTCGCACAACGGGCATTTTTCCCATGCTTGTTTTGAAATTTCAAAGTGACCACATGCTGGGCAATACCAAATTGTATTGGTTTTACGTTTGTAAATTGTGTCAGACGTAAACTGATTATAAATTTCGGTAAACACCTTTGCATGCATAATTTCAACGTTCATAATGTTTTCAAAAAGCTTTGCAATTTCTTCAAATCCTTCTGCTTTTGCTGTTTCAATAAACGCAGCATATGCATCAGCTTCATCTTGTTCATCTTCTGCCAAAAGTCTTAAATTTTCAGCCAATTCCCATTTTTGTTTAAACGGAAAACCTGCACACACATCAATGTTGTCAACCTGGTCAACTTCTGCGTCTTGAATAAATGTGTAAAGCATTCTAGCATGGTTAAATTCCTGATAAGCAATTTTATCGATGGTTGTTGCAATGGCTTCATAACCATTATACCTAAAACCATACTCCACAAATTCATATCTGGTTCTGGCTTGACACTCAGCAGCATACGCACGTGCCAAGTTTAAAAAGGTTTGACTATCTTTTAATTTCATACTATCCCCCTAAAATAAAAATAATTGTCTAGTTGTAGTATGAAAAATAAACAAAAAAATATTCAAAAAGTTAAAATTAAAAAAGATGGTATTAACCATCTTAGTTTAAAATCCAACAAGCCATGTTTAGCGTTGTTGCCAAACACAACCAAAGTGGATAAATTGAAAGCAAATAGCCATAAAAGTTGTTATATTTAAAAATTTGATAAATTAAAACAATTGCCATAATGGTATTTATAACAATTACAACATTACCTAAAAATGTTAGGTGTAATGTAAAAAACACTAAACACCACAAAACATTTAAAATACCATTGATTATAAACAAAACAGTAATACGTGTTGGCAACTTTCCATTACTAATCCACAAATACAAAACAACAACAGTTAATAAATATATTACAGTCCACATTATTGGTATTACAAAATTGTAAATCCACTGACTTGGCTTAACTAAGCCATTAAACCAATCCATACCCAAATTTACAAACACTGTACCCAACACAGCAACCACAACAACTGATGCTAAAGTCGGATCGTAGCCATGTCGTTCTGTGAGCCAAG
>JAZRJQ010000002.1:0-8289 GCA_045645925.1 Clostridia bacterium
AATGCTTATTTGGTGGCTTTATGAAAAAGAAATTTCTTACATTTTTGTTTACAATATGTTTTATGTTGCCTTGTGTATTTTTATTGGCAGCATGTGAAGACACCACACCACCTGGTGGTCCAACATTAAATGGCTATGAAGAATATATAAAATGTGAAAAAACAAACGAATTTGTGTGTACATGGGGAGAAAAACAATTACAGCAGCAGACATTCCAGTTGCAAAAATAATCTCAAATAAACATGCGTGATTCCGTTATTGGGTTTAGTAATTTTCAAATTTAAAAAGTTTTAGACATTTTAAATAAATTATGCACAATTAAATGCTCAACTTATTTTTGTTGAGTGTTTTTTTGTTAATTTATACAATATCAATTTATTTTGCATTTTCATATATTGTTAAAGAAGATATTTTAAGGAGATATGTATGAATCCGTTTAAGGAAAAACCAATAAATTTGATTGATAGTTTCCAAAATTGGAAACAACTTTATCCAAAACCTTATAACAAAGACAAAGTAGATCCATATACAAAAGCCAGGATTATACTTATGAATGGTACAGAATTTGAAGCAAATTGGTTTTCACACAATTTTGCTCGCCATACCACAAACAACGATTTGCGTAGAGAGTTGGCGTTAACTCGCTCCATTGAAAAACAACAGCAGATTAAGTTGTCGTTATTAAAGCCGGAAAACGAAAGTATTTTGGAACATACAATTGGATATGAACAACTTGCTGTTGATTTGACTGCCGAACTTGCAAAACGTGAAACAGATTGTTATGTAAAAAAAGCACTTGACTTTGCTTTGCTAGAAGATTTTGACCACTTGTATCGATATTCAAATTTGCTTGAAATGCAACAGGGCATAAAAGCTGAAAATTTGGTTGGAAGATATACCGAAATAATGCCAGGTCGACCAACAATTGCACATCATAGGGTAAATGTGGACAACGTAAAAAGGCCACTTAATTCAAATAAAAGCGATAAGCAATCAATATTGAACACTATGATTATCACAGCAGCAGAACAGCAAACTATGAATTACTATATGAATGTAACAAACTTGGTAAAAGATGACTTGGCAAGAAAGCTGTATATGGAAATTGCTCAAGTGGAAGAAGAACATGTAACGCAATATGAGTCGCTGATGGATTCCGGAGCAACATGGCTTGAAATGTTGTTGTGGCATGAGTATACTGAGTGCTACTTGTATTGGTCATGTTATTTAACAGAGACAGATCCTTATATAAAATGTATTTGGGAAGAACATTTGCAAATGGAAATTGCCCATCTTCATAAGGCTTGTGAATTGCTGGAAAAATATGAAAATAAAAACTGGCAAGAAGTAATACCTGATGGGGAATTCCCTAAGCCAATTTCATTACATGAAAACATAGAGTATGTAAGAAAAATTTTAAATAGCACTGTTCAGTTTACTGGTGATATGGAAGACTATATAAATGTTAATCAATTGTCAAACAATGCAGACTTTTTTCAGTATCAAAACATTATTAATCCAAGTACAGAAATTGTGCCATCTCATATGGTTATTGATTCGCACGTTCAATGCTTTGGCAATGATTATCGTTTTGAAATTGCTCCAAATCCAATTGAACAACTGCGTAATAGAAAGTGTGACAATACTTGTGTTGGTAGGGTTCCAAACGCTGCTGATAGTACCAACTTCTTTTGTAATAGTTCTAATTTAGGGTTTAAAAATTTTAATAATAGATTGTATTAATTTATAATTCAACAAAAAAGAAACAGATTTTATCTGTTTCTTTTTGTTAAGGGTTATGTTTAAACTTTAATTATTCAACAAAAAATTCTAATTCAGTGTAAAATGTTTATGGTGGAGATTTTTTTGTGTGTTAGTAAGTTTTGTTGTGATTTGTTTGTTATTTTTAAACTACTTAGATATGTTGTTATTTTGCTTGTTTTTAAAATATCTTCGTTCATAAACAAGCAAACAAATGTGAACTATTGAACATAGAGCAATAATTGAAACGGTATAAATTTTGAACACATTAAAATTTTCAAACGAAGCAATTAAAATTGTTAGTGCATAAAATATTGCTCTGCTTGCTCCGGAAAAGGATTCAATTATGGCGTGATGTTCTGCAATTTGGTTATATAGTCCCAAATCCTTTATTGTCCCGTTTCTGTGGTCATCGTATAAAACCTGATGTACAATGGCTGTAAGTAGAACAATTGCATTTAAAACAATAAGTGTAACATTGTTTAACCATGCTGCAAAAACTGTTCCAGCAATTATTGGTAGAATAGCACAAACGGCAAACAACCATGTGCGTTTTCCAGCTTTTGTGAATTTGTTCATAAGAATTATAACCAAAATTGTTCCTGCTGATATTAATCCGGTAATCAAACCTAAACTAAACGATGATTCATATGCAAGCATAATGTAAATGTTTAACAGAGTGTAAGATAGGTAAGTAACGCCATAAATTGCAGCAATAAAATATTGTATTCCTAGTTTTTTGCTTATTTCTTTGTTTGATTTTAGAATGTTTATGTGTTCAACAAGCCCAAAATTGCTACCTTCTGGTTTTTGTGATTTAATAAACGAAGCATAAATCAATTGAACAATGCAAACCACCAAAACAATTATTGCTGTGTAGGAAAAGGTAATAATGTCAATTAGTGCACCTAACACAATAGGACACACAACTTCAATAACTTTTGAAAGAATAAAGAAAACCGACGAAAACAAACTTGATTCTGTTCTTTTAATCATTTCTTGGCGAATAACACTGTAAGAAGAGTAATACAGCCCATCACCAACAGCAATCATTAACCCAGCAACTACTAAAAGTTGTGCTAAGTCTTGCCCAAAGAAAATAAAGAACAAAACGAGTATTGTTTTTATGATTATGCTAATTTTGTAAATTATAATCCTGTTTGTTTTTTCAACAATGTTGCTAAAAATTAGGTACATAATTGCGTAGCCTAAGTAGTAAGCAATGCTGTATATTGAAACCTTAAACAAGTAATCATACAAATTAGTGCTAAAAGTGTAAATGTGAGCAACTAAAAATGTGGTTACAAACAAGTTTACAATTGAATTTAGTGAGTGTGTTGTCATTAAATATTTGTATGCTGATTTCTTTTCGTTAGGGTGGTTAGAATTATAGTTGAATCCCATAATATCCTCATTGGTTTAAATATATTAATTTAATTTTGAAATTTCTTCTGCAAAAGTTTCAATGTCAAAGTTTTCTAAAATTTCGTCGTACCAATTACGGAACAAAATAAAATGATTTACATTTTGACTGTTTGCATACTCTTTGTTTTTTGTGTGATTGTTTTGGTTACAATTATTGTCGGTAAATGATATTAAAAACAATTTAACATTTTCTGGGTACTGTACAGGTATTTCTTTTGGATTTTGTGTCGTTGTTTCTTTTACGTTAGAAAATTTACAAACAAGATTCCTTGCTTGTGCAAAAGTTTTATCAAGTGCTTTAATCTTATTAATTACTGGTTCTGCATTTCTACAATATCCCATTTGTGTTTTTATTTCCAACATGGCAACAACTTGCTTTTTATTGTTTACAATAATTATGTCTGGTCGGTTTGTCTTTTTGTTAACATAAACAGATGGGTCTATGTAAATTTCATGGCTTGGCAATAATTTTGAAACAAAAAGAGCAATTGCGTTTTCTATGTCGGTACTTAAACTGCGCACGTGTCCACGATAAATGTTTGAAGAAATTTTTCCTAATGTTTTTTTGTGAGCGTCATAAATATATTGTTTAAGTTCGTTTGTGTATGTTTCGTAATTCATTAATTTTTTCCTTTGAATAATTTAATGCTATCTTTGAATTGCGGCGTTGCCGTTTGTTGCAATAAATTCTTCTACTTCCTTTTCGGAAAGTGTGGAAACATCACCATAAAGGGTGTGCTCCAAAACTGATGTGGCTAGGCCAAACTTTAAAGCGTATTGTGGGTCTTCAAAATTTTTGATAAGACCATGTATAACACCAGAAGCAAAAGCATCGCCACCACCAATTCTATCGTAAATGGAAAACCTGATTGGTCCTTCAAATTTATACGATCCATCTTTGCACACGCAATAGGAAGACAATGAGTTGTCGGTTGCTGTGTGAACAATTCTTTCTGTTCCAAAAATATATTCAATATTTGTTTGCGCAATAAGTTCTTTTGATAGTGCAATTTTTCTTTCAGTTAAATCTTCAATTTCTTTGTTTAATTTAACTTCCAAAATTTCACCAATATCAAAATGATTTGCAAACAAAATTTTTGCATAAGGCACAACACGTTTAAAGTAAGGTCTGGCTTGTTCAACATTATCCCAAAGTTTTGAACGGAAGTTGAAATCAAACGATACTGTAACGTTGTTCTTTTTGCAATAATCCAAGCATTCAAAAGCAACTTTTCTAACATTGTCACCAAGCGCTAGTGTGATGCCTGATAAGTGAAACCATGTTACATCTTTAAACAATTCATCAAAGTTTATTTCATCTGTTTCAATTCTTGTAACAGATGAGTGTTTACGATTGTATATAACTTTTGATGGTCTTCCACCAAAACCTGTTTCAACAAAATACATTCCAATATTTGATGCACCCCTAACAATGTGGTCGGTGCAAACACCATGACTTTTTAGGTGTTTTATGGCAGAATCACCTAGTTGATTGTCAGGTAACTTGGTTAAAAATTCAGTTTTGTGCCCTAAGTGTGAAAGTGAAACCAATACGTTTGCTTCTCCACCACCATAGTTTGCAATAAAATTTCTGGCTTGCGAAATTGTAGTGTAGTCAGGTGGAGTTAGTCTTAACATGATTTCGCCAAATGCAAGTATTTTGTTTTTTGACATAACATTCTCCATAATAAAAAATTGATATTACTTTGATTATATAACCAATAAATTTTTAAAGCAATTTTAATAGCGTATATTATAAATAATTGATGGTATTAATAATTGTGTGTAAATAAAAAACTCATTCCAAATTGAAAACTGGAATGAGCTTTTTGTTTTAATTTAAATGTTTTCTTGCCATAAAATAGTAAATGCAAATTTTGTATCCAGCGTAACCATACATTTTGTCTAAGCCAGAATAAGTGTACCCTAAAAATGCGTTTGGCAAACCAATATCTTTTAAATATTTTGTTCCAACAATTACTAAGTTTACGCCTATGTGTTTTCCACGGTGACTGTGTTTAACTGTTGTGCAACCAACACTTCCTAGTCCTTCACCTTCGGCTTGCAGGCTAATAATTAAAGTGCCAACAACTTCTTTTCCATCTTTTGCAATTAACACACGTTGGTTGTGGTTTTCTTTGTAAAGATTTTCATTTTTGTAATATTGACTAAATTCTTTGTGAGCGTCGTTGGTGCATTTTACTATTTCGTCTATGTCGCTTAGTTTTGCAAAACTATATTCAATTCCATTTATAGTTTCGCCAATTGTGTAATTGTTTTGTTCAAAATCGGCAAGATTTAATCTCATATCAAAACAATTGGATTCTTCCCAAGAATGAAAATAGCCATTTTTCTTAAAGAAGTTGTAGGCAGTGTTGTCAACGTTTTCATAGACGTTGTCTTGTTCCAAACTTTCGTTATACACCATTTTGTTTGTTGGAACTCCTGGCATTAAGTAATCAAATCCTGCGCCTACATTTATTTCTTTGTAACCTTGTTTTTTAATGTGAGCTTCGGATTCTTTTAATAGTGCAGAGCCAATACCTTTGTTTCTGTGTTCTTTGTTTACGCACAACAAAATAATTGTGTTTTCGTTTACAACCGAAACTCCAATTAAGTTGTTTTTGCAATCTCTTCTTTCAAAAATTTTATTGTTTTTGTTACTTAATATATCTTCCACTGTTTTATCTTGTCTAACAATAAAAGGAAAGTTGTTTTTAAAAATTTTTATCAAATCTTTAACCATGTTTATTTCTCCTTGTTTGCATTATAACACATATTGCTAATCATGGTACTAAAAATTAATTAATAAACTTTTGGGTGTAGAAAAATAATTGAAACACTTTTTAATTTATAAAAAATAAAACTGCTGTAAAAAAATTTAAACAGCAGTGGATTGTTTGGTTTTTATGATTAAAAGAGTTGTTTATTTTATCAACTTTCCAGTGATTGTTAATTTTTTAAAACAATATTCTATAATTTCTTTGATGTTGGTTTCGTAAAACAAAATATAAGGTCTGGTTGTTCCGTATTTTTAGGAATAATAATACCACACTTCATTAACCGACTTGAAAGTAACTGTTCCACCAATAACAGCCATAATGCTGTGATACAAATTCTTTTCACCTTCATCAATTAGCGCTAATATTAATTCTTGTGTTTCAGTGGATAAAGGGTTTAAATATTTGTATTGGTCGTTTATTAACTCTTTTTTTTGATAATTGTTTGATGTTTTTAATGGTTTCATCTTTTTGCAAAAACGCAGATAGTGTTTTAAAGTTCGATATATTGCTTTGTTGTAAATTTGTGGCAAGGATTTATATATATTATTTAAAGCTTGCCATTCTTCTGATTTTTTGTATTCTTCCATGCTCAACCAATAACTTTCACACAAGTAAGAGAATTTTTAGGACAGTTTCTTAGAAAAGATATATAATGACATATATGAGAGAAATGAATTTTTTAATAGATTTATCAGAAAAGTAGTGGTATTTAATGACAAAATGATAACAATTTATAATGTATGCTTTGATCCAAAAAATGAAGTTGCTATAGATAACAATGAAATTTATGACAAACAAATTGTGGAATTATTAAAAAATGGGGACTATTCTAACGAAAGTCCCCATTTTTTACAAGAAAAAAGCCTGATGTATGGTAATTTCATACAACAGACCCCTTATAGTGGAGCAATAGCGATTGTGTACGCACGCCAAATTAACAAAAATTAAGATTGATTTTCTCGGTTTTAATTATTTAATAGGTATTTGAATTCTTGTTAAATAATCCTCTTCGCTTTCGCAATCCCAACAGCCATTTACATAAACTTCTCTTGGTTTGTCGGCAATAGTGTATCCTTTTTCTTTAATATAATTTAATGCAAAAGCATAAACATCACGAAGTTTAGAGTAAGGGCCTTTATGGTCTACACTTATCGCTTTTGTTTCTGGTATTATTTTAAATTTAATATTTTCACTTTCTTTTCCAAATTCTTCAACAGCTTCCAAATATTCAATTTCAACATTGTTTTCTTGATATTCTGGAGCTTCATAGGTTACATAGCAATAATTCTTACATTTTAAATTGGGATTATTTTTTTCACATTCTTGACCGGCTTCTAACACAAACTCAAACAATTTAGAAATATTTTTAATTATTCCGTGCCTATAATATACTTTAATCTCTGGCAATACGGTTTCTTTTGCTTGATACTTATTCATATATTCTCCTTTATCTATTTGTCTTATTATATTTTCTATAAGAATTAAATTTTCTTTACTGTGTTTAATTTCGTTTTCAACAACTTTTAGCCTATCTTGCAGTGCTGTTTTTAGGTCTTTACCACCGATAACCTGTTTGATTTCATTTATAGAAAGCCCAAGTTCACGAAGTTCTAATATTCTTGCAAGCTTGTTAAAGTCTTCCATAGAGTAATATCTGTATCCATTATCTTCTACACGACTTGGCTTAAACAAATCGATCTCGTCATAAAATCTTAAAGTCCTAATATTTGTTTTTGCTAGTTTTGAAAATGCACCAATAGTAAACATAATTTTCTCCTTATTATCCACATCTTAAAGTATCTCGTAACGAGAGAGTCAAGCATATTTAAAAATTATTTTTATTATATCATAAAATTTTTGATTTTAATCAATATCAATCAAAAAAAGCCAAGCATTAAGCCTGGCTTTAAGTTATTTAATCCAATTTCCGTGCTTATCTCTTTTTAGGTTCAGGTAGTGTAAAGATTGTTTAGGCACAAACTTGATTGTAGGGATAATGATAGCGGGAATACCTTTTAGACAAAAATAAAAGAACTGCGTGATTAACCGCAGTTCCGATTGGCGGAGAGAGAGGGGTTTAAACCCTGAGGACCAGCAAAAGATTAAATTTTGCTGGTTTTTCTTTTATAATAGAATGTAGTTTGTTTAAATATGTGTTATAATCATTAATATGATATATAACATGAATCAAAAGAAAATTAAGAAATCAACAATAGAAATTAGAAAGCAAGTATCTAAACTCGATAGGGATGTAGAAAATAGCGCAAAATCAAAAGAATGTTTATTGTGTGATAAACAACTTACATCTCATTGCAATTCT
>JAZRJQ010000003.1:0-7518 GCA_045645925.1 Clostridia bacterium
GGCAGTATCAATTTTGATTGCAATAGCTTCTGTTGTTATATTTATAAAATACAAGAACAATAATACTAACTAAAACAAAAAACAACCAATAATTTGGTTGTTTTTTATTGCTATGCAAACAATTAAAATGTGTTTAATTAAAGCCATATTTTAATAATTTGCATAGTAGTTGCTATTATACTCATAAGTTTCAATTTGAACATGGTTTTCTAGGTCATGTTTTGAAACTTTACTCAATGAAATTTCGTATGCTACACGTTCAACAATTTCGTCACCAATTTTCTTTTGATAAACCCTACTTTGAATTCTGCCAACCAAATTCAACTTATCACCCACACTCAAATTTTTAACATATTTTGCATTACGTCCCCATGCAATGCAAGGCAAATAATCGCTTTTATTGTAACTACGATTAACAGCTATTAGCACATCTGTTATTTCACGCTTAAAAGGTGTTGTTCTGTAAATTGGCTCTTTACATACAAATCCTGTTATTTCAATTTGGTTTGGATTTTCGTTTTCGTTATACTCCACCAATTCTCTAATAAACACTGTTAACATTAATTTACTTTTTTCTTCAACAAGTTTATTGTAACTTCTAAACTGACCCACACCTGCAATTTTACTTCCCAATTTAATTTTATCATTATTTAAAAGACGTTCACTAATTGTAACTGGAATAATATCACTTGCTTCACTTAAACGTTTAACTTCCAAATTAAATTCATAAAAACCTTCACCAAAAACTTCATAACTAAAAGTTGGTTCGGTTAAAACCTTTCCTGCAATATATACTTTGTTGTTGTTCATTTGTTCAAAATTCATTTTATCCTCCATCTAATTTTTTCTTTGAATTCCTAAATTGTCAACATAATAATCATTTTTAATTATTAAATCGCCTACACTTGTAACTTTATACCCCATATTAATCAAACGGTCTAAAACAAGTGGTAATGCATCAATTATATGTTCCGAATTGTTATGGCACAAAATTATGCTTCCATTTTTAACTTTATTAACTACTCTTGAACATATTTCAACACCCGTCAATCCTTTCCAATCCAAAGTATCAACATCCCATTGAATTGTTTTTAGGTTTAAACTGCTTGCTGTTGAAATTACTGTATTGTTATAACTGCCATATGGCGCACGAAACAATTCAACTTTTTTATCAGTAATTTTTTCAATCAGATTAACAGAAGTTTCAAGTTCAAGTTTCATTTCAGTTTCATTTAACTTAACAAAATCAGCATGGGTGTTGCTATGTGTTCCAATTTCAACATTAGCCTTGTTTATTGCTTCAACCATATTAGGATATTCTTCAACCCAAAATCCACACAGGAAAAAAGTTGCATTGCAGTTATATTCCTTTAAAATTTCTAAAATTTTTAAAGTTTTATCTGCTCCCCAAGCCGAATCAAAAGTTATTGCAACTTTCTTTTCAGTAGTATCAACTGAATATATTGGAACAAGCCTAGGGGCATAACCAAAAAACACACTTGCAGATTTTCCGTAAGCAAAATTAACTGATAATAAAACAGCACACATTACAACGGCCACGGCACAAATAATTGACTTAGATTTAACAACCAAAAATCTCATATTTAACACTCCTAAATGATAATACAAATTTAATTTATTTATTAGTTTTTTAAGTGTTTAATTATGTGTTATTTTGCCGAAATATTGGTACTTTTTAATAAAAAGAACACATATATTTAAACAAACAATTTCATCTAAAAAGAATTCAAAATATTACAATTTAATATATTAAGAAAAATTAAATTTTATTACAAAAACAAAAAAACACAAGAATAATTCTTGTGTTTTTGTTTTTAATTATTTTCACTAATCACATATTGAATTACATTTAATGTTTCAGCACCAGACTTGCTAGTTACAACTGATTTTCCAAAACCAAGTCTGTTTTCCAAACTTAATTTTTTGCTTTCAACATAAACTAAACTTCCATCTTTAAGTTGAGCAACGAAATTTTTGTTTTTGTTTAAATCAGATGCTTTAACAAGTTTTATATCCAACTTTTTAGCATTAATAACTTTTAAGCCCTTTCTTGCTCTACCACATAATGGAACTTCGGTTTCTTTAATTACTTTTCCAAAACCATTAGATGTGAAAATTGTGTATGCCAATGCGCCACTTAAAACAGCACTTACAACATAATCGCCACTGCCCAAGCTCATACCTTTAACACCAGCACTAACTCTACCCAAAGTTGCAACATCATCTTTAATAATGTTAACAGCCATACCATCACTAGAAAACATTAACAAAGATTTTTCACGATTATCATAATCAACAAACACAACTTCGTCTCCATCTTTTAGTTTGATTGCTGAAATGGATTGTTTTGCTGAAATATATTCGTTTTGTTTTGTTATTTTAATCATACCTAATTTTGTTGCAAAAATAAGTTCAGCATCAATATCGTTATCATTAAAATCAAACATCGCAACAACCTTTTCGTTTGGTAAAAAGTTTTTAACCAAACTTGAAATAGGTGTACCCTTATCTTTAAGTTTTGCAATTGAAATTTGTGAAACTTTAACCTTATGGCAGTTACCCAAATTTGTAAACAAATATACATTTTTCTTATCAGCCATAACCATACTTAGCTTACAAATTTCAAATAAGTTAGGATTAGCACTCAAACCTTTTGTTGCCAAGCCATAACTACGTTTGTTAACAACCTTTAAAGTGTTGCCTTCTGAACAAATAACATGAACATCTTCACTTGGTGCATCTTCTTGTGCAATATCATCTAATAGTGTTGATTCATCTTCTTCTGGGCTAATAATTTCTGTTCTGCGTGGAACAGCATAAGCCTTTTTAATTTCGTTAAGTTCTTTTTTAACAACGTTCATCAATTTCTTTTCGCTTTCCAAAATTGATTTAAGTTCAGCAATAAGTTTGATTAAATTTTCAAGTTCATTAATCAATTTGTTAACTTCCAAACTTGTTAATCTTGCCAAACGCATATCCAAAATTGCTTGTGCTTGAACATCGGTTAAATAAAATTTTTCCATTAAACGTTGTTTTGCTTCGGATGTGCTTTTGCTTGTTTTAATAATTTTGATAACATCATCAATATTCTTAATTGCAATTAACAAACCATCTAAAATATGTTTACGTTTTTCAGCAGCATCTAAATCAAATTTTGTTCTGTTGTAAACTACGTTACGTTGATATTTTACATAGTAACCAATAATTTCTAATAATCCAAGTTGTTTTGGTTTACCTTCTGCAATTGCAACCATGTTACAGTTGAAGTTTGTTTGCAAATCACTTTTAGCATATAAATAGTTAACTATTGCTTTAACGTTTGCATCTTTTTTAAGTTTAATAACTGCCCTTGTTCCGTGTCTGTCAGATTCATCAACAATATCTGCAACATAACTTAAAACACTTGTTGGGTCGTTTTCTTTCAACTTTGCAATACGTTGCAACATTAACGCTTTATTTACTTGGAAAGGAATTTCGGTAATAACAATATTCTTTTTGCCATTATCACTAGATTCAATGTTGAATTTTGATCTAACAATAATTTTACCTTTACCGGTTCTATAAACTTCGTCAAATTCACTTGTTGATAAAATATAACCACCAGTTGAAAAATCTGGGCCAGGCATAATTTTTAAAAGTTCTTCCAACTTGATTTTTGGGTTGTCGATGTATGCTGTAACGCAATCAATTGTTTCACCTAAATTGTGTGTAGGAATGTTTGTTGCAAGACCTACAGCAATACCAGTTGCACCGTTAACAAGCAAGTTTGGAAATCTGCCTGGTAACATGTCTGGTTCTTTTCTGCTATCATCAAAGTTAAAACTCCAATTAACAGTGTTCTTTTCAATATCTTTTAATAGTTCCAAACTAATTGGACTTAGTCTTGCTTCGGTATAACGCATAGCAGCTGCACCATCACCATCAACCGAACCAAAGTTACCATGACCATCAACCAAACACATTCCCATGTTAAAGTCTTGTGCCAAACGAACCATTGTTTGGTAAATACTGCTATCGCCATGTGGATGGTATCTACCCATACAAGTACCAACAATGGTTGCACTTTTTCGGTATGGTTTATCTGGCGTAACACCAACTTCAAGCATACTATATAACACCCTACGTTGAACTGGCTTCAAACCATCTTCAACACGTGGCAACGCTCTATCTAAAATAACATATTCCGAATAAGGCATCATGCTTTCATGAATTACTTGTTCAACACTTTTAGTAACAATTCCTTCACCGTTACTATCACCTAGCAACGATGTAAACGACGGGTCTTGTTTCTTTCTTGTAACTTTTCCTTTTGGTTTAATTACACTTTCTTCTTCATCTTCAGAATTTGTAACAACATCGTCTTCATCCACTGGTTCAACATATTCTTCATTTTCTTCGTTATTTTCACTTACTTCTACAATTTCAGTTTCAGATTTTTTTACCACCCTTGTTTTACGTTTTGGTTTTTCAATATCGTCAAAACCAAGTTGGTGGTCAATAATACCCAATTCTTCCATTTCTTCTTTTGTAAAATTACTATCTTTCTTCTTCGCCATTAACTTCTCCAATGTGTTCAAAGTTAGATTCTTTATTAAAGTTTGCGTTTAAACTAATATATTCTTTTCTAGCTTCAATATTGTCACCCATAAATGTGGTAATCATACGTTCTGCTTCTGCAATATCATCAAGTGTTACTTGAACCAAAACACGTTTATCTGGTGCCATGGTTGTGTTCCACAATTGTTCAGCAGTCATTTCGCCTAAACCTTTATAACGTTGAATTTGGTAACCAACACCACATTTTTTAATAACTTTTTCTAACTTATCATCATCATAAACATATTCGCTAAAATTCTTTTTATACACTCTGTAAAGTGGAGCAACGCCAACATAAACATGACCTTCTGTAATAAGTTCACGCATATATCTATAAAAGAATGTTAACAAAATTGCACGAATGTGCGCACCATCTTGGTCGGCATCGGCCAAAATTATTACTTTGTTATATTTTAAATTTTCAATTTTAAAATCACCAGCAATACCTGCGCCAAGTGCACTAATAATTGTTCTAATTTCTTCATTATCTAAAACTTGATTTAAACGTTTCTTTTCAACATTCAATGGTTTACCTTTTAGTGGTAAAATTGCTTGATATTGTCTATCCCTTGCTTGTTTTGCACTACCACCAGCCGAATCACCTTCTACAATAAACAATTCGTTAATCAAATAGTTCTTACCGGTACAACTACTTAGTTTTCCAACCAAACTATAATTATCGGCACTATTTGCTTTACGTGCTGTTTCTTTTGCATGTTTTGCTGCAAGTCTAACTTTTGCTGCACCTTTTGCCTTATTTATGATTTCGCTTAAAACATTTTTAGCACCTTTTTGCTTTGAATATTCCATTAATGCATTATATGCCAAGTTTTCAACTTCTGGTTTTACTTCTGGATTACCAAGTTTTGTTTTTGTTTGACCTTCAAATTGAACATTCTTTAATTTTAACGAAATTACACAAGTTATACCTTCTCTATAATCTTCACCAAGAAGGTTTTGTTCTTTTTCTTTTAACAAACCAAATTCACGGGCAATATCGTTAAACGCACGTGTTATTGCACTTTTTAAACCAACTTCATGCGTTCCACCTTCACTGGTTGGAATATTATTTACAAAACTGAAAAAGTTTTCATTATAATTATCAACGTGTTGAATTGCACAACCCATTGCAATCAAATCAGACTTTCCTTCAAAATAGATTGGTTCTTTGTAAACAGCATTTGTGCCATCGTTTAAGTATTTAATAAAATCCTTTAAACCATTTTTAAAGTTATAAACTCTTGTACGATTTTCGCCATTTTCATCTTGTTCGTTTTCATCAATTAAAACAAATTCAACACCACCATTTAAAAATGCAAGTTCTTTTAAACGTTTGTTTATTGTGTCAAAATCAAAGAACACATCACCAAAAATACGTTTGTCTGGCAAGAATGTTACTTCGGTTCCACTAAGTTTTGTTTTGCCTAACAACTTTAATGGTGCTTTTGGAACACCACCAATAACTTTCTTTCCTTTTTCAACTGCACTAAATTGCATCGCATATTTGTTTCCATCTTTACAAACAGTAACTTTTAACCATTCACTAAGCGCATTTGTTACACTTGCACCAACACCATGCAATCCACCAGAATAAGCATAGTTTGAATTGTTAAATTTACCACCAGCATGAAGTTGTGTAAAAACAACTTCGACACCACTAACTTTTAGTTTTGGGTGTTTATCAACTGGAATTCCTCTACCATTATCGGCAACTGTTATGGAATTATCTTTGTGCATTGTAACTGTTAAACGATTACCATGACCGTTTGAAAGTTCGTCAACACCGTTATCAACAATTTCCCATAATAAATGATGCATACCTTTTACGCCTGTTGTACCAATATACATACCAGGTCTAAGTCTAACAGCATCAAGACCATCTAAAACTACAATATCTTTACTATTATAAGCGTTACTCAAAAGTTAAGCCTCCAAAATTTCGATTTACGTATTAGTGTACCATACAAAACAAAAAAAGAAAAAGTTTTTTTAATAATTTAGTATTATTTATAGTAAAAAAGCCATTTTTTATTTAACTTTATTTTTATTAAAATTCAATAAATTTTTACAAAGTTGCATAAAATTAGCAAATGTATGTATATTTATACATTTTTATAAATATTTACAAATTTTATTTTGTAAATTTTAAATTTTAAAATAATTAACAATTGTTTAGCATATATTAAAACAAAAAGAAAATTTTAGGAGAAAAAATGAATAACACAATTGTTTTGTGTGGTGGTGGAACTGCTGGACATGTTATGCCAAACATTGCCCTACTAAAACACTTAAAAAAACATTTTAAAAACATTTATTACATAGGAAGTGTTAACGGAATTGAAAAAGATATTTTAAAAGATTATCCAGAAATAACATACTACCCCATAACTTCCGTTAAACTAATTCGTGGATTAAACCTTAAAAATTTACTAATACCTTTTAAACTGGTTAAAGGTTACAATCAATCAAAAAAAATTTTGAAAGAATTGAAACCAGACATAATTTTTTCGAAAGGTGGATATGTTAGCGTTCCTGTAACAATGGCAAGCAAAAGTTTAAATATTCCAGTTGTAGCCCACGAAAGCGATTTTAATTTAGGACTTGCAAACAAACTAATTTTAAAAACTTGCACCAAAATGTGTTGTAGTTTTGAAGAAACAGCAAAAAGTATTGGGAAAAAAGGTGTTTTTACACTAAGTCCAGTAAGAGACACATTGTTCTTAGGAAATAGTAACAAAGCAAAACAAGTTTGTGGTTTTAATAACACCAAACCAACAATTTTGGTGATTGGTGGTAGTTTGGGTGCAAAAGCAATTAATGATTACATATTTAAAATTTGCAAACAACTAACCGAAAAGTTTAATGTAATTCACATTGTTGGCAAAGGAAATTTAAACAAGA
>JAZRJQ010000004.1:0-5643 GCA_045645925.1 Clostridia bacterium
TTTGTTTTTTTGTTTTTAAATTTTTTCCAAGCAATCCAACAGCGTTATTTAGTGCTAAACTTTTTTCATTTTCAAAAACAAGCTCTTCTAGTTTTTGTTCGCCAACTTCAACACCTTCTTTTAAATGATTTAAAATTGCAATATCAAGTGAACATCCCAATTTAAATTCACCATCTAAAAAAATGTTTACCCTATCCTTATTTTTTGCTTGTTGTTCAATTTTTGTGATAACTGCCATTTTACACCCTTATTAATTTTTCACCAATTTCTGTTACATTAAATTCGGTTAAGTTATAATCCTTTTCAACACAAAATGCAACTTCCATTTTATCAACATAATCAACTTTAATATTATAAATTTGCTTATTATTTTTTAACATGTTAAGCAAATTTTCTTCACCATAGTTTAAAATTGTTTTACACTCTTTAACCTTAACTAGTTCTGCTTGTCCACTTTGCTCAACAACTGTTGATGCCGTTTCGCTGTAAGCTCTAACCAAACCACCAGCACCTAGTTTTATGCCACCAAAATATCTAACAACAACAGCCAACACATTTTCCAATTTCTGTTTTTTTAGCACATCCAAAATAGGAATTCCAGCAGTGCCTTGTGGTTCACCATCATCGCTTGCTTTTTCGTTTGAATTAACAATATATGCAAAACAAACATGTGTGGCTTTTTTGTGTTCAGCACGAATCGCTTTAACATATTCATTAGCCATTTCCACATTTTCACAGAAAAAAGAATAACCAATAAATTTTGATTTTTTTATTTCTATTAAAACATTTTCGTCTGTTCTTATTGTTTTTCCCATACACAAAAAGTATAACATAAAATATATTTTATAAAAAACAAAACAATAAAAAGCAAATCACTTTTTATTGTTTTTTTGTGTTTAAATTTTAAATTTTTAATTTTTTAACTTTTTCCCAACTAAAATCTCTGCCAAAATGACCATAGCATGCTGTTTTAGAATAGATTGGTTTATTTAAATCCAACTCATTAATAATGTTTTGTGGTTTAAAATTAAAGTTTTCATTAACAATTTTATATATGGTTTTTATATCAACCTTTTCAGTTCCAAAAGTGTTAATATTTAAACTAATTGGTTCGGTTAATCCAAACCCATAACTAATTTGCAATTCAACTTCTTGTGCCAAATTGTTTGCAACAATATTTTTTGCAACATAACGCAAATAATATGCTGCACTTCTATCAACTTTTGTTGAGTTTTTTGAACTAAAACATCCACCACCAACATGACCAATTCCACCATACGTATCAACAACAATTTTCCTACCAACACAACCACTATCACCAAAACTACCCCAGACAGTAAATTTTCCACCAGCATTTATTAACAATTGTGGCCCAAAATCATATTTTTTAAATTCTGCCAATACCGGATTAACAACTTGGTTTTTTATTGTTTCACGCAATTCTTCCAACTCCACATTGTTAGAATGCGAAACAGACAGCAAAATGGTGTGTATTTTTGTTGGTTTACCATTTTCATATTCTACGCTAACTTGACTTTTAGCATCAGCATAAAAGTTTGAATTTGTTAGCCTAAAACTTTCATATTGTTGCATTAATCTGTTTGCAATTGTTATTGGAAGTGGCATTAAATTTTCCGTATCAGAGCAAGCATAACCATAAATTATACCTTGATCGTTTGCTGAAACTTCTTCTTTTACAACAGCAGTGTTAATATCCGGCGACTGACAACTAATTTCCTTTATTATTTCAAATTCGTCAGCATTATAACCAATATAGTTTAAAATCCTTTTTGCAATACCATCATAATCAATGTTTGCCTTTGTTGTGGCTTCACCATAAATAAACAATTTGTTGTTTTTTATGGCACATTCAACTGCCATTTGTGAATCAGGATCTTGTTTTAATGCTTCATCTAAAAAACTATCAGCAATAACATCACAAGTTTTGTCCGGATGCCCAACATTAACACTTTCACTTGTTAAAATTTTCATAAAATACTCCTAATTATGTTTTTGTTTTTCCACAAAGAGCAAACAAAAAACCCATCGCACCGATGGGTTAATTTGGTAAAAAATCACAATTCCATCGGTCAGCCTTTAGCACCTTTACAATTATTGTTAGGTTGCTGTGTGGTCATAGGGGCTGTCCCTCACACACTCTTTATGGTACTCTTATTTTAAAAAAATATTAACTAAATGTCAATATAAATTAATATATTCCAACAATAATATAAAAAGGCTTAAAACAAGTCGTTTTAAGCCTAAATTAACTATTTTATAACTTCTTCAATAATTCCACCACCTAAACACATTGTGTCGTTGTAGAACACAACAAATTGTCCTGGTGTTACTGCACGTTGTGATTCAAAAAATTCAACATAAATTCTATCTTTTTCAATTTTTACTTTTACTTTTTGTTCTGGTTGACGATACCTAAATTTAGCTTTGCAAACAAATTCGCATTCCTTAGGTTCTTCCGGAATCCAATTAACCTTGTATGTTACCAATGCTTTTGAATATAGTGGGGTTTCATCACCCTGACTAACAATTAATTGATTTGTTTTAACATCTTTATCAACAACAAACCATCTGCCACCATCGGTTCCTTTTTTACCACCAATATTTAAACCCCTGCGTTGACCAAGTGTGTAATACATAACACCATCATGCATTCCAACTTCCACACCATTCATATCAACAATTTTGCCCCTTTTTGCAGGAATAAATGTTTTTAAAAACTCCCTAAACTTACGTTCGCCAATAAAACAAATACCGGTGCTATCTTTTTTTTCAGCGGTAACAAAATCATATTTTTCAGCAATTTTTCTAACATCAGGCTTTTCCATTTTTCCAAGTGGAAACAAAACCATTTCTAATTGCTTTTGGCTTAATTGATTTAAAAAATATGTTTGATCTTTGTTTTGATCAACTGCTTTTAGTAAATAATGCTTATCTTTTGTGTGTTCAATATCGCAATAATGACCTGTTGCAATATAATCAGCCCCCATACTTTTAGCATATTCCAAAAATGGACCAAACTTAATTTCTCTGTTACACAAAACATCAGGGTTTGGAGTTCTACCTGCTTTATATTCTTTTAAAAAGTAACTAAACACTCTGTCCATATATTGTTTAGCAAAGTTAACTGAATAATATGGAATTTTAAGTTTGTTGCAAACTCTTTTAACATCTTCCCAATCTTGTTTTGCTGTGCAACAACCTTCTTCATCATCTTCTTCCCAGTTATGCATAAACAAACCAATAACATTATACCCTTGCTCTTTAAGTAGTGCTGCGGCAACAGAACTATCAACACCACCACTCATTCCAACAACAACTGTTTTCATAATTATCCTTTTATATCTTTAATGCTATGATGCCTTACCTTAATTGTGCTTTCAGGTAACACAACTGGCACTTTATATTTTTTGAAAAGTAATGCAACAATGTCTGCAAACCAAACAAGCACATTAAACACTAGCAACCAAACAGAAATACTATACCCCCATTCCAAAATAACGTTTGGTTCAATAATAAAATAATTTAATAGCGCAAACAAGAATGCTAAACCAGCTGAGATGGCGGCATATAACCCCTTATAAAGCCTACCAACATAAAAACTATTAACACCAAACACACCCAAAAACACTGTAAACAACACCAATTTTCTTTTGTTAACATCGTTTGGAATATCAGTTGTATAGCAAACATCACTGTTTCTTTTTTCTTTAAATGCTTTTTTTGCTTCCTTATTGCTTGCCATTAAAACTTGTTCATTTGTAACATTACAATACTTACAAATTTTGCCATCAATCATTTTAGCACCACAAACTGGACATTTCATAACATTATCTCCTTAATTTTACACAACTAGTATATAACAAATTTGGCACTTTTTACAATAAAAACTTTTCTTTTATTAAAAAAGAGCAATAAATTGATTAATTAACACAAAACTTCAACCAAAACCAAATAAGAAACAAAAAAACCAAACATTTAAGTTTGGTTTTTTGTAAGTTTGTTATTTGTTATCAACTTCTGCCATATGGCTGATTAAACGAAGTACTTGTGTTGAATAACCAAGTTCGTTATCATACCATGAAACAACTTTAACAAATGTTGGGCTTAACATAATACCTGCACCAGCATCAAAAATGCTTGCATGTGTGTCACCAATAAAGTCAGATGAAACAACACTGTCTTCTGTATAACCAACAACATCTTTTAATGTGGTTTCAGCATATTTTTTAACAGTTGCTTTAATATCATCGTATGTTGTTTCTTTCTTTAATCTAACTGTTAGGTCAACAACTGACACGTCAACAGTTGGAACTCTGAAACTCATACCTGTAAGTTTTCCGTTAAGTTCAGGTAGAACAACACCAACAGCTTTTGCAGCACCTGTTGAAGATGGAATAATGTTTGCGCTTGCAGCACGACCACCACGCCAATCTTTTTTACTTGAACCATCAACTGTAAGTTGGGTTGCAGTAATTGAGTGAACAGTAGTCATTAAACCTTCTTCAATACCATAAGCATCGTTTAAAATTTTTGCAATTGGAGCCAAGCAGTTTGTTGTACAGCTTGCGTTTGAAACAACGTCCATATCGCTAGTATATTTATCTTCGTTACATCCAACAACAAACATTGGGCATTCTTTACCAGGAGCAGTAATAATTACTTTTTTAGCTCCACCTTGAATGTGCTTTCTAGCATCATCTGCTTTTGTAAATTTACCTGTTGCTTCACAGATGTATTCTGCACCACAGCCCTTCCAATCAATGTTAGCAGGGTCCATTTCTGCAAAGAATTTAATTGGATTTCCATCAACAATTAAAGTGTCATCTTTAACTTCAACTGTGCCATCATATCTGCCATGAACAGTATCATATTCAAGCATATATTTTGCATAATTAATGTCGGTAAATGGGTCGTTAATACCTACTACCTTAATGTTTGGAAATCTTTTTGTTAGTCTTAAAATAATTCTACCAATACGGCCAAAACCATTAATACCAACTCTAATTTCGTTGTTTTTCATTTTTACCTCCAAGGAAATAATAAATTTAGTTAGGTTTAAAACTCTTATTTAAACCAATTTAATTATAGCAATTTTTCAGGATTTAAATCAACTAATTCAGGCACTATAAACACACCATTTTCCCTAATTTTAACATTATCAAACCAAATTTCACCACCACCAAAACTTTCGGTTTGATTTAGGATTAAATCCCAATGAAGCACGCTTTTGTTTGTGTTATTACAATCATCATACGAACAACCCAATGCCATATGCAAACTTCCACACATTTTTTCATCAAACAAAATATCGTTCATACTTTTTGTAACATATGGGTTAATTCCTAACGCAAATTCACCAACATAACGGCTTCCTTCATCTAGGTCTAAAAGCCTTTTAAATTCTTCGTTGTTATTGCAATTATAATCAACAACCTTGCCATCTTTAAATTTTAACCAAATGTTTTCAAACTTAAACCCACCATTCATGGCTGGAACATTAAACTTTATTTCGCCATTAATACTATATTTTACTGGTGCAGTATAAACTTCGCCATCTGGCAAATTACATTGACCACTGCAAATTATTGCTGGCAAACCTTTAATGCTAAACTCCAAATTTGT
>JAZRJQ010000005.1:0-8571 GCA_045645925.1 Clostridia bacterium
ATTATTGATAACAATTTAATAGAAACTTGGAGTTTTTATAACAATTCTTTGTTTGAATTGGTTGAGTGTGGAATTAAAACTGCCACGTGCTATTTAAGTTCTGGTGAAGAGTGTGTTGAAAGGTTTTCTGTTTTAAAGGGCAATGGTGGAAAAGAGTTTAAACTTGAAACAGTTGCTGCTTATGAATTGGAATTTTGTGAAGTTACCGAACAATTTGCAAAGTTGGAGGGTGAAGGTGATTTAAGTTTGGCTTATTGGCAAACCGAACATGAAAAGTTTTTTACAAACGAATTAAAACAACTTGGTTTAAAGTTTAATAAAAATATAAAACTTGTTTTTGAAATATTTAAAGTAATAAAATAAAAAAAGAAAGCCAATTTAGTGGCTTTCTTTTATCTTGATTTTTGTTGGCGTTTTGCTTGCTCTGTAATAATTTCTGGGCAAGAATTAATAACGTTAACGCATTTGTTGATAACAGGATCGTAGTTTCCAAAGTGGATTTTGTTGTTAACGTCGTTATAGTAAATTTTGCTTTTGTCAGGTTCTTTTAAAAGACTTGAACAATATGTTGGCAAATCTTTTGCTGGAATTCTGCCGTTTATATCGTAGTAGCAATCTTCTTTTTCGGTTTTGCCAGCAAGCTTAATCATGTAATGGTAAAATTTGATTGTGAAACCATCATTTTCAACTGTTGCAGCCAAATGAATTTGGCTTTCAGGCACAAAATGATTAATTAATCCTGCCAAAGTGCTACATTTGCCTTCGGTGTATTTTTTAACAATTTCAACACTGCTTTTGTTGGAAACACGTTCAAGTTGTTTAACTAATTGAATTACAGCCAAAACGTTTTGTTCGTTTGCTTCAAATGTAACATTGTTTGCCATAGCACACACTCCTATTTTATATATTAATTTTAGTATAATTTTACTTAAATTGCAATAGCAAATTTTGTTTTTATTGTGGTTGTAAACTTTTTAAAAATATTTGCATATATATATTGAAAATTTTGTTTTGATATGTTAAACTATGCCCCGGACTAAATAGAATCGGAAAAGATTGGTGCAAACTTGTTTGTATCAACTTTTTTAAAAAATTTAATAAGGAGGAAATAATCATGGTTAAACTAATTTTGGCTTTTTTGGTTGCACAGCTAATTAATGTTATTTTATCAACATTAAAAAGTGTTATAACAATCAAAGGTGGGAAAGGGGTTGCTGCAATTTCAAATGCTATTGCATATGGCTTTAATACAATTGTAATAAAGGTTATTGCCGATGTTGATATGTGGGTGGCAGTAATAATTTCCATTGTGTGCAACTTGGTAGGTGTATATTTTGCACTTTGGCTTACAGAAAAAATGCGTAAGGAGCAATTGTGGAAAATAACAGTAACAGTTCCTACCGAAAACTTTGAATTGCTTACCGAAAATTTAAAAGAAAGTGGAATCAGTTACATATCTTACGAAACCACTTGGAATAAATATAGAGTTTTAGATGTGTTTTCAAAAGATAAAAAGGAATCTAAAATTGTTAAAAACTTGTTTAATACCTACAATGCTAAATACACTATTCTGGCGAACGTTGGTTCGCTTTAAAGTTAGGTGTATTTTGTTTTGTGACAGAATATACTTTAATATGTATAGAAAGAAGCGTGTTTAATAGTGTTATAGCAAATTTGGATTAGCATTGCTACAACCCTAAACCTTGCCACTTTGATTTTAAATTAATAGTGTAAAAATAAAAGAGCAAATTAATTTTGCTCTTTTTTTGTTGTGTTTAAGTGATGTTTTTTGATAAAAGCTATGTGTTTGCAGACATTATTTGTGATGTTTGCTTTTGTTATAGAATTTCATTTGGTTTTTTGGCAATGCTAAGTAGGCCATAGTATAGGTTTTTAAAACCATCGTAATCCATGTCTATTGCAAGTTTAAAGTTTGTGGTGCATGGCATAACTTCGGTAACCAAAATTCCTTTGCCTTCAAAAAACTGAACGGTTGCTTTAACATATTCAAATTTAAATAGGGTAGGCTCAATTAAATATGCTGTTGCACAACTATCGTGTGTGGCAGCGTTTTCGTCGGCAACGTGGCCGTCTTTATATTCTTCATACATAATTGAAAAAAGTTTGCCGGTTTCGTTAATTGAACGTAAGTTTTTAATTTCTTCTTTGTCGATGTATGCATAGTGGCCAAAGTCCATAGGAATAATTGTTATGTTGGCACCGCTATTTAAAACAAGTTCGCAAGCTTCTGGGTCACGGCTAATGTTAAATTCTGGGTAAGGTTTGTCTTGTTGCAAAACGTTATCTTTAGTTCCACCCATAAACACAATTTCTTTAATTTTGTAAATGTCGTCTGGGTAAATTTCTAAAAGTTTTGCAACGTTGGTTAATGGGCCCATAACCAAAATGGTTGTTCCTGGGTAAAGTTGAAGTGCATAGTGCATTGCTTCAAATGCAGGCAGTTCAATTGGGGTTGTGCTAACACCATCATATTCATATGTTCCAAGTCCGTTTTTGCCATGTCGGTTTGTTGTAATTAATTCACGGCGTAGTGGGTGTGCTAAACCTTTTGCAACCGGAATGTTTTTTTCATATAGTTCGCACAAATGCAAAACGTTTTGTGTGGTAACGTCAATGCCAAGGTTGCCAGCAGTTGAGCACAAAAGTTTAATATCTATTGTTGGTGCAAAAAATGATGTGATTAGTGCAACAGCATCGTCAATTCCAGGGTCGGTGTCAGTAATTACAGGTGTTTTCATAACATAATTCCTTTTTGTTTTACTAATTTAATTATAACTAAAACCTTTTAAAAAGTAAAAATAAAAAGAAATGTTTTTTATAAATAAAGGTGGTTTTTAGTTTTAAATTTAATTGGTAGTTTTAGTGTTTTGTGATAAACTTATAAAAACTTTTAAAGGGGTAAATAAATGGAAAGAACTTATGTTATGATTAAACCTGGTTTTTTGCAACATGAAGCCGAAATTATTAAAAGAATTGAAGGCATTGGTGCAACAGTTGCTCACAAAAAAATTATGCAACTAGACGACGAAATTTTAAACCGTCACTATGCTGAACACATTGGAAAAGGCTTTTTTGCTGAACTTGTAAACTACATGAAAAGTGGTGAAGTTTTGGCTATGTATGTTGAACGTGAAGGCGAAAACTTGGTTCAAGATATTAGAACAATTGTGGGTAGCACCAAAGACCCAGCACCAGGCACAATTCGTCACGATTTTGGTATTGGCGAAATTACCAGAAATGTTATTCACTCTTCTGATAGTGTTGAATCTGCAAATCGTGAACTTGGAATTTTCTTCCCAGAAATTTAATTTTGTAAAAACCACTTAAACTTATTAAGTGGTTTTTTTTTGTAAATATTTAGTTTAAAGTTGATTATATATGTTATTTCGCCAAAACTTAACTTGACAAATGTGCTTATTTAAAGTAATCTAGTTTAGGATAAAATATAATATATAATTTAAGTGTGCAAACACTTTTTATTTTCAACAAAGGGAGAACATATGTTACAAGCAATTAACGTGTCACTTCAATTTGGTGGCAGAAAATTATTTGATGAAGTTAACATTAAATTTACACAAGGCAATTGTTATGGTGTAATTGGTGCTAATGGTGCTGGTAAAAGTACATTTCTTAAAATTTTAACAGGCGAAATAACCCCAAATAAAGGCGAAGTTGTTAAAAGCCCAAAAGAAAGAATGAGTGTTCTAAACCAAAACCAAGAAGCATTTAATAACGAAACAGTTATTAGAACAGTTTTAATGGGGCATAAACGCTTAATTGAAGTTATGGAAGAAAAAGATGCAATTTATGCAAAACCTGATTTTGATGAAGCTGATGGTATGCGTGCAGCTGACTTAGAAGCTGAATTTATGGAAATGAATGGTTGGGAAGCAGAAAGCGATGCTCAAACATTGCTAAATGGCTTGGGTGTTCCAAGCGAACTTCATTACAACTTGATGGGTGAACTTGACCCTAAAATGAAAGTTAAAGTTTTGTTGGCTCAGGCATTGTTTGGAAACCCTGACATTTTAATTTTGGACGAACCAACAAATAACCTTGATGCTGTTACAACAAAATGGCTTGAAGATTATTTGATTGATTTTGAAAACATTTTAATTATTGTTTCACACAACCGTCACTTCTTAAACAGAGTGTGCACACACATTTGCGACGTTGACTATGGCAAAATTAACATGTATGTTGGTAACTACGATTTCTGGTATGAAACCAGCCAATTAATGTTACGTCAACAAAAAGAACAAAACAAAAAAGCTGAAGCCAGAGCAAAAGAGTTACAAGAATTTATTTCACGTTTCTCAGCAAATGCTTCAAAAAGCCGTCAGGCAACTTCAAGAAAGAAAGAGTTGGAAAAACTTACTTTGGAAGATATTAAACCAAGCAGCCGTAAATATCCTTACATTGATTTTAGGGTGGAACGTGAAGCTGGAAATGATATTTTAAAAGTTGAAAATTTAACTAAGAAAGGTGTTTTTGAAAACATTTCGTTTACTGTTAATAAAGGTGAAAAAATTGCTTTTGTTAGCGATAAGGGAACAACAATTTCAGCATTGTTCAAAATTATTGCTGGCGAAGATAAAGATTACACCGGTGAAGTTAAGTGGGGTAAAACAATAACATATAGCTATATGCCACAAAACTATAACGAATATTTTGATGGTTGCGACTTAAACCTTGTTCAATGGTTGGGTCAATTTAGTAAAGAACAAGAACAAACCTTCCTTCGTGGTTGGTTGGGCAGAATGTTGTTTACAGGTGAAGAAGGTTTGAAAAAGGCAAAAGTGTTGTCAGGTGGTGAAAAGGTAAGATGTATGCTTGCTAAAATGATGTTAACAAGCGGAAATTTCCTTTTGTTTGATGAACCAACAAACCACTTAGACCTTGAAAGTATTACAGCGCTAAACAAAGGTATGATTAATTTTAAAGGTAATATGTTGTTTACTAGCCACGACCAAGAACTTATGGAAACTGTTGCTAACAGAATTATCGAAATTTCTGATGGCAAAAAGACATTTGATAGGCTTACAACTTACGATGAATATTTAGATCAAAAGAAAGGCTAAGGCTTGTGCACGGCGATTTGCAACCACGCAAATCGCTTTTTTGCTGTCGCAAAACTACGCACCACGTTACGTGGGGCGTTTTGTGCAAGCCCTAGCCCATTAAATAAACCAAATAATAAAAAAAGACACCTATGATAAAGTGTCTAATTTTTTTTGTTTTCTAATTGGCTAAACAAATAACTTTATGTGTTGTTTAAAAACAATAGTTTCTAACAATTGCAAACGCTAAGTAGGAAATATACATTCCCACCAAAATTGCACCTTCAATTTTGCTTAAATTGCTGCGTTTTGCACACATCACAACAAACACAATTGTAGCAACAAATAAAATTATAATGTCTGTAATAATTGTTAAACTTATAGGTGCTTGTGCAATAACACCAACCGAACCCAAAATCAATGAAATGTTCATAACGTTGGAACCAATGCAGTTGCCTAACGCTAGGTCGTTTTCGCCTTTTTTAGCAGCAACAACACTTGTTACTAGTTCTGGTAAACTTGTTCCCAGTGCAACAATTGTTAGACCTACCAAAGCTTCGCTCATACCCATTGTTAATGCTAGGTATTGAGCCGTAGAAGATACGCATTCGCCACCGAACACAACAGCACCTAATCCAAACACAATGTAAACAATAATTTGCCAAATTTTTAAACGTTTTTCTTTTGGTTTGTCGTTGTTTTCAGGAACAACAACAGTTGTGTCTTGGCTTGCCATAAAAGCTTGTTGTTCTTCCATTTCTTTTTTTCTGTTTCTTCTTGCGTTTGAAATAAGAACATACATATATAAGAACAATATAATTAACAATATAATGCTTTCTGTTCTTGCTAGCATTGATTCAATTGCTCCATTTAATAGAACATCTAAACTAAAAATCATTAAAATACCTGTAACTGCAAGTAAAAATGGTAAATCTACTTTTCTAGTGTTTGCATGAACTTTTAAAGGAGAAACTAATGAAACAACACCTAAAATAACTAACATGTTAAATAGGTTAGAACCAACAATGTTGCCAACAGACATGTCAATGCTTCCAGAAATTGCGCTGGCAATACTTACTGATAACTCTGGCATGCTTGTACCAATTGCAACAATTGTTAAACCAATAAACATTGATGGAACTTTTAATCTTTTTGCAATTTCGCTAGCACCACTAACAAAGAAATCAGCACCTTTAATAAGTAATGCCATGCCAATTATTAAAAATAAAATATTTAAAAAAATTGTCATAAATTTATTCCTTTTTTGTTGTTTTACTCAACGTGTGAATTATAACACAATTAACCATAAAACTAAAATGTTTTACTGCTTTAAATGTTGTTTGCTTAAAATTTTATTGGTTATTTTTTTGCTTTTAAAATATAATACATAAAACCCTGTTTTAGATGGGGATTCTACAACACCAGAAATATCAGATGCTTTTGTAACCGGTGGATGGAGAGATAAATTGATTGCTAGAATTCAAGTAAAATCTAATTCATAATTTAATAAAACAAAAAAGAACGGATTTTCCGTTCTTTTTTTGTTTCCATTTTCATCTATCTTTAAGGTGTTTTACACCTTTTTAACAAATGTAATACCAGCAACACCTGGGCCAACATGGCAACCAATAACAGAACATAGGTTTATTGTTTTGTATTCTTTAATTCCAACGTTTTCAAATTGTTTTTGTAGTTTTTGGCAGTTTGCGTCGGTCATTGAATATAGGAAGTAAACAGGGTAGTCGGTGTCAATTCCACCCTCTTTTTCTACCATTGTAACAATATTTTTTATTGCATTATTAAAACCAATCGCTTTGCCTTTAACTTCTAATGAGCCACTTTCGTTTATAGTAAGTATAGGTTTAAGGCTAAGTAATCCACCAATTGCAGCTTTGGCAGCACTAAGTCTACCACCACGTTTTAAATATTCAAGGGTGTCAACTGCTGCAATAAGGTTTATTTTGCTTCTAACTTCGTCCAAAATTTTAATAATTTCTTCTGGTTCTTTATCTTTGTTACGTAATGCAACATCAACCAAAATGCGATTTAATGTGGTTGCACCTTTGCTGTCGTAAATATAAACATTATCGTAACCACCATCACGTTTTAGCATGTTTGCAGTGTTGTAAGTGCCAGATAGAGCAGAAGATAACAAAATTAATAGCACTTTTTCGTTGTTTTGTTTTGCTTCTTCAAAAACATTTTCTAGGTCTTCCATACTTAGTTGGCTGGTTTTCGGAAATATTTTTGTGCTTGTTAGTTTGTTGTAAAACTCATCAATTGAAATGTTGATGTCGTCTAAAAATTCTTCATCTTCAAATGTGATTGGAAATGGTAAAACTTTAAGTTCCATTTCTTTTGTTTCTGCTTGGCTAATGTTAGCGGCAGAGTCGGTAATAATTTTTGTCATAATATAATTTATCCTTTGTAAAAATGTTTTAGTTGAAGTTTAACTTGACTAAAACGTTAAAAATCTTTAAAATATCACTAACAAGTGTTAGCGATAACAATTATATATAACATTATGGTTTAATGCAAAGATTATTTGTTTAAATGATTAAAAAAACTAACAAACAAAGGTGATGTGTAAGTGGCAAGAAAGGTTAGAGAAGATAGTTTATATTCAAAGGAGTGCATCGTTGATGCATTTTTGTTGTTGTTGTCAGAAAAATCATTGTCGGATATTTCTGTAACGGAAATTTGCAAAAGGGCAGGAGTTGCACGAATCACGTTTTATAAATATTACAAAACAATTGGTGCTGTCTTAAAGGCAACTGTTGATTCTAAGTTTGAGCCATTTAAAATTGAACTTGCTAACACACCACACCAAACAGATTTAAAACATATGCTAAACATATTTGTTTCGTTAATTCACACATTCCACAAGCCGTTATTGTCGTTGGCAAAAGCAAACATGTCGGGAATATTGTTGCAATATTTTACTGATGCTTTGCTTACAATGTTTCCAACAATTCATGTTGAAGATGAGTATGTAAAATCAACTTATCTGTTTGTGTCGGGTGGTGTGTTTAACATTTTGAGCACATGGAATTTAAATGGCATGAAAGAAAGTACTAACCAAATTGCAGAACAAATTTATGTTGCAGTTTCAAAATTTATAAAATAATAAAGCAAAGGTCAACCTTTGTTTTTTTATTTTATAAGAACAGAATTGTTGATATATGTAAATAAAAATACTTCTTTTGTGGTTTAATTGTTGTAATTAAAAAATTTAGTTTTGTTATAAATAAAAAACATGATATTATATTATTGATAAAGAAGGTGTGATTATGAAACTAGAAAAACAATTTGTTGAAGGTTTAAAAACTGAATATGGCGATGATTACAAATTAATATTAAAAGCAATTAAGTTTGCTAACAAAAAACATAAAGGTGCAGTTCGTGATGACGGCACACCATATATCACTCACCCAATGCGTGTGGCAGAATTTGTGCGTAAATTTAAAAAATCTAAAAACAAAACTAAACT
>JAZRJQ010000006.1:0-3292 GCA_045645925.1 Clostridia bacterium
TGTGTTAACACCTTTTTTAAGTGTTGCAATAAAGTCGTCAAAAGAGGCATCTTTTATTGCTTTATCAATTTCTTCGTTTGTAGCATCTGCTTTTGCAAGCAACATGTTTTCTTTAATAGTCATATCAAAAATGTATGGGAATTGATTTACTAGCGAAATTGAATTACGCAAAGTTTGTTTTGACAAATCGTTAATATTAACACCATCAATCAAAACTTGACCACCATCAACTTCATACATTTTACTCATTAAGTTTAAAATTGTTGATTTTCCACTACCAGATTTACCAACAAATGCAACCGTTGTGTTTGGTTGAATTTTGAAGTTTAAATCTGAGAAAATTTGATTTGTTGAAATAATTTTTCTTTGTTTTTTTGTTGATTTTTTCTTTTTCTTTGGTAACTCCTCGTCATCGTTCTCTTCTTCTTTTTCATACTCATTGTAGGAATATGAAACATTTTTAAATTCTATTTTACCTTTAACGTTTTCCAAAGTTACATCGCCGAATTTTTCACAAACAAAATCAACACCGTTAAACAAAGCAAACATTCTGTCTGAACTAATTTTGATTTCTGAGAATTTTGAAGCCAAATTTCCCAATTGCCAAATTAATCCATAAAGTTCGTTGTTGTTAGAATATACAATCATAAATGCTGCAAAAGTTAACAATCCTTTGTTAATTAAGCAAACACCCAAAATTAAAATTAAGATTGAAACTGTTTCAATAATAAAGTTACGTGAAGACCAAAAACTCATATCTTTAACATTTGTTCTGTAACTAACTTCTTTGTAATTATCGTAATATTCTTTTGAAACTTCGCTTAACTTATCTTCTAAACCAATTGCTTTAATATCTTTTTCACTTCTAACAATTTCTGTTGTTAAAGAATTAATTTTATCGCTTGCTTTGCGTGTTTTTCTACGATTTTTCTTGTAAATTTTTACACGCTTTGATTCTAAGAAAATGCATAAAATTAAAACAGCAATAACCACCAATCCAATATAGAAATTAAGTGTGATAATGTAAACAATAATAACCATTGCAGACATAATTTCAGTAATCATATCAACAATATCAGCCAAATTTCCAACCAATCTTTCAGGATCGTTTACAATACGTTGAACAAAAGTTCCTGTTTCGTAATCGGCATAGGTTTGAGAATTTAATTTGAACGCTTGTTTAGCCAAATCCAAATTCAAATCAGCCATAATTTTGGTTGAATATTTGTAATAAAGCACATTGGTTACAACCCAACATATACGTCTGCCCAACGTACAAATTAAAGTGATTACAAACATTTTTAAAGCGTAGCCGAAATTTGAAATTGTAACACCTTCAATTGCCTGAGCCAATGTTAGAATAATAACAATGCTTAATGCAGCCGCCATCAAACAAATTAAAACATATGATGCGATTGCAAATTTATATTTTGCCAGATATTTTGAAATTGAAACATCTGACTTATTTTTTGTTTTATATTTTTTCATTAAAAAAACCTCCGTATTTCTTTTGTTTTTACGAAGGCAAATAAAAAACCTTCGTACACTTTTTGCATACGAAGGTTAACAAATTACACTATAAAATGTGCTTAAACTAAACACATTAAAAAGAACCATTCGTATGGCAATTAAATTCAAATTTATTGTTTGTTGTTACAACTTTAAAAACATTTTTTACTACGCTCATGCGAATGTTCCTCCTTATTTTATTTTGTTTCGTAAATTTTTACAACAACTTTAAAATACACTTTTATTTTCTGGCTGTCAATAGTTTTTTGTAATTTTTTTAAAAAACTTTGAAATAAAGCCATTTTTTGTTTATTTAATAACTTTATATATAATATAAATATAATTATATTTTATTATAAATTTTATATCAAAATAATAACAAAATAAAAAACACATGCGTTAAACATGTGTTATTTATTGCATTAAAATAAGTTATAAGAAATCAAATAAATCAACACTTTTAAATAACCCTTGTTTATTTGTTTCTTTCCTTTTTTCTAACCAAACCTTTTTCTTTACCATTATTTAAAGGCATGTAATATACCTGATTTTTAACTTGTGCTGGCAAATATTGTTGTTTAACATAACCGCCATAAGCATGTGGATATTTGTATGTACCGGTTTTATCGTTATAACCTGTTGGATGATTTTTTAAGTTGTTTGGAACTGGTGCATCAATAAATTTTTTAGCATCTTCTTTCGCCAAATCTCTTGCAATTAAAACCGAATTACTTTTTTCTGCTTCACAAATATAAATTATGGCATGTGATAACGCCAACTCACACTCAGGCATTCCAAGTTCCTTAACAGCCGTTAAAGCACTTATTGCAATAAGCAATGCGTTGCTATCTGCCATACCAATATCTTCACTAGCATGAGCAATCATACGACGAGCAATAATTTTAGGATCACAACCACTTAACAATAGTTTTTGACTGTAAAACAATGCAGCATCAGTATCGCTACCTCTTAAACTTTTACAAAATGCACTTAAAACATCATAAAAACTGGTTTCATCTAACGAAACAGCCTTTTGTTGCACACATTCTTCTGCTGTTTGTTTATCAATAACAATAACACCATCAGCATTTGCAGGTGTGGTTTTTACAGCTAATTCCAATGCATTATACGCACTTCTAACATCACCACAGCAAGCCCAACTAATATGTTCTAAGGCTTCTGTTGTTAAATCAATTTTAAGTTCACCATAACCATTAACTTTATCTTCAACTGCTTTTAACAATGCAGCTTGAATATTTCTTGAAGACAATGCTTTAAATTCGAACACTCTGCAACGACTAACAATAGCCCTTGTCATGTTAATATATGGATTTTCAGTGGTACTACCAATAAAAATTATGCTGCCTTCTTCAACAGCTTGCAAAACACAATCAGATTGAGCTTTGTTCCATCTGTGACATTCATCTAACAACAAAAAAGTTCTTGTTCCATATAGTTTTAGGTTGTTTTTAGCATCTTCAATAATTTGTTTAGCTTCACCAACACCAGAACTTACTGCATTAAGTTTGCAAAACCTGCCCTTACATGTGTTTGCAATAATGTTTGCAATTGTAGTTTTACCAGTTCCTGGTGGACCATAAAAAATACAACTTCCAATACTTCCACTTGTTATAGCCCTAACCAAAAAACTATTTTTATAAATTAAATGCTCTTGACCTAAAAAATCATCCAATGTAGAAGGACGCATACGGTCAGCTAATGGAGCAAATTGTTTAACATTTTCAGAAAATAAATCGTCCATAAAATCTGCTTGCAATTAATT
>JAZRJQ010000007.1:0-10631 GCA_045645925.1 Clostridia bacterium
ACACAGCAGTATCGCCGTGTGGGTGATATTTACCAATAACGTCACCAACAATTCTGGCACATTTTTTGTAAGCCTTATCGTTAAACAAATTAAGTTCGCCCATTGCATATAATATACGACGGTGAACTGGTTTTAAACCATCTCTAACATCTGGTATAGCACGGCTAACGTTTACAGCCATAGCATACGCAATAAAAGATTTTTCAAGTTCTTCCTTAACTTTAATATCTAAAATTTTTGTGTTATCAACAATGTTTAACTTTTCGTTATCCTTTTCTTTTTCGTTATCCATTTTGATTAATCCTTTTAATATAAATTCCACTTTTTGTCAAAAACTATATTTTTTATAACATAAAACATACGTTTCACATTAAATATCTAAATCTTTAACCAGTGTTGCATTTGCTTCAATGAATTGACGACGTAACTCAACATCTTCACCCATAAGTTTACTAAATGTTTCTTCGGCTTCAATTGCATCGTCCATTGTAATACGAGCAAGAACACGTTTTTCTGGGTTCATGGTTGTTTCCCATAATTGTTCAGCTGTCATTTCACCTAAACCTTTGTAACGTTGAATTTGAACGTTTTTAGGGTTTCCAAGTTCTTCCAATTTTTGTTCTTTTTCTTCGTCAGAATAAGCGTAATACACATCTTTGTTTAATTGAATTTTATATAGCGGTGGCATTGCTGAATAAATGTGACCGTTTGTAATTAATGGTTGCATAAATCTGAAGAAGAATGTAAGCATTAAAATACGAATATGGCTTCCGTCAACATCGGCATCGGTCATACAAATAATTTTGTCGTAACGAAGTTTGCTTTCGTCAAATTCGCTACCAACACCACAACCAATTGCTGTAATCATATCTTTGATAACTTGGCTTTCTAACACTTTGTGTAATGATGCTTTTTCAACGTTTAAAATTTTTCCACGAAGAGGCATGATTGCTTGGAACTTTCTGTCTCTTCCTTGTTTTGCTGTTCCACCCGCAGAGTCTCCTTCTACAAAATAAATTTCACTTTGCTTTGGATCTTTTGATGTGCAATCTGCAAGTTTACCAGGAAGTGTTGTGCTTTCCAAAATTCCTTTTCTACGTGTTGCTTCTCTAACAGATCTTGCTGCTTCTCTTGCACGTTTTGCTGTGATACATTTTAAAACAAGTTCTCTACCAACGCTTGGATTTTCTTCTAGGTAAGTTGAGAATTTATCTTGCATTGCATCTGCAACAATCTTACGCATTTCAGCATTACCAAGTTTTGTTTTGGTTTGACCTTCGAATTGTGGGTTTGTAAGTTTTACACTAACAATTGCTGTTAACCCTTCACGAATATCTTCACCGCTAAGTTTTTCAGAATCTTTTAAAATTTTATTTTGCTTACCATAATCGTTAACAATTTTAGTTAAAGCATTTTTAAAACCTTCAAGGTGGTGACCACCTTCTTGGGTGTTAATGTTGTTAGCATATGTGTTAATTAATTCGTTGTAACCATTGTTATATTGGAACGCAATTTCAACTTCGTTTGTTGGATTAATTACGTTAATGTAAACTGGGTCAGCAAACAATGTTTCTTTTGATTTGTTTAAAAAGTCAACAAATTCAACAATTCCACCAATATATTGGAAACTTTCTTCTTGTGGAATTTCGCCACGATAATCGCCAACACTAATTCTTAAACCTTTGTTTAAAAATGCAATTTCTTTAAAACGGCTTTTTAGTTCGTCGTAGTTAAAATCAACCGAATCAAAAATTGTTGCATCTGGCATAAAGGTTATGGTTGTACCAGTTTTATCAGTGTTACCAGTAACTTCTAGTGGGAATTGTGGAACACCACGTTTATAAAGTTGGTTATGAATTTGTCCTGATTGATAAACAGTAACATCAAGCCATTCGCTTAATGCGTTAACACAACTTAAACCTACACCATGAAGTCCACCACTAATTTTATAGCCTTCACCACCAAATTTTCCACCAGCATGAAGTTTTGTTAAAACAACTTCAACTGCACTTTTACCTTCTTTTTTAATAATACCACAAGGTATGCCACGGCCATTATCAACAACTGTTACACTTCCGTTTTTGTTGATTGTAACTTCAATGTGGTCACAATAGCCTGCAAGTGCTTCGTCAATACTGTTATCAACAATTTCAGTAATCAAATGGTGCAAACCACGCAAGTCGGTGCTACCAATATACATACCTGGACGTTTTCTAACAGGTTCAAGCCCTTCCAAAATTTGAATATCATTTTCGTCATACTTTGTGCTTCTAGTTAAATCTTGCTCTGTCATTTCTGCCATTACTTTTCCCTCTTTAACAAAAAAATTTTTACTTAGAACTAAAAAAAGACTTCTAAGTAAACTTTTATTATATATATAATAACATAATAAATTATATTATGTAAACTATTTATTATAAATTATATATATTATATAGTAATATAACATTAAAATTAAGCCTATATGCCACGAAACACCATTTTATAGGTGATTATGTATAATTTTAGTGATTTTGGCTTTTAAGGCTGTTTTTGTGAGAAATTAAAACAAAAAAACAAATTATTAAATACTCAACAAAATTTAAAATCAATTAAAAACATTAATTTGACTGCAAATTAGATTTGGGTTTAAAATATAGAAAACAAAAGGTTTTATTAACACAATTTTTGTGGCAAATAAAACTTTTAATAATTAAAAATTAGGAATTTACAAATGCAAAACAGAAAAAAATTAACAATTAACATTTTTGACGAAGATGTTTTTAACGAATATGGTGTTGACGGCGAAGAAACTTTGCAAGATGAACTAACTGAAACAATAGAACAAAAAGCCAACACACAAAAAATTAGCACAGCACTAGAAATTAATGTTGTTAAACCAGAAAACTCCAATATTGACAACAAAAAATTTACTTTGGCTTTTAAAAATACTTTTAAAGACAAAATTAAAACCATTAAGCATGAATGTTCACGTTGTGTTATAACTGGTTTAATTTTGCTTATGGTGGGCGTTGGAATGCTTGCCCTTGATGTGTTTGTGTTTGAAAATTTAAATTATTTTGTTTATGAATTTTTTAATGTTTTTGCTTGGGTGTTCTGTTGGGGCGGAATTGAAGTTTTAACAATTGAACTAACCCAACTTGTGATTGAAATTAAAAAAGCAAAACGAATTTTAAATTCAACATTAACACTTGAAAACACACATAAAAAAGAAAAACAAAAACTCACCAAATAAGGTGAGTTTTTTTGTTTTAATAAACAAATTTTAATACCATAACACAACAAACTTTATTCAACCGTTACCGATTTTGCCAAACTGCGTGGTTTGTCTGGGTTATTACCTAAACTTAGCGATGTGTAATAAGCAATAAGTTGCATGTAAACCACCAAAACAAGTGGAATATAGGTTTCGTCAAGTTTTGGTAAACCAACAAATTTGTAAAGTTTTTTATCCAATTCTAATTTTAGTTGGCTTAACAAAATAACTTTTCCACCCCTTGAAACAACTTCGTTAATATTGCTTATGGTTTTTTCTTTTATGCTGTTTTGTGTAATAAAAGCAAAAACAAAAGTGTTGGGGTCGATTAATGAAATTGTGCCATGTTTAAGTTCACCAGCAGGTTGTGCTTCGCTGTGAATATAAGAAATTTCTTTAAGTTTTAAACTTGATTCCATTGCTAGGTAATAATCAATATTTCTGCCAATCATATAAACACTTTTACTATCTTTAATTTCGTTAGCAATGGTTTTGCAGATGTTATCAATTTTATTATTTTTTATAACTTTGGCTGTTTCAACAAGTTTTTTACTTTCTTCAAAAACCAAACTTTCATTATTTGTTAAAACTGCCTTAAAATAACTTAAAATCAAGTAAAATGCCGCCACCTGACAATTATAAGCTTTTGTTGATGCAACTGCCACTTCACGCCCTGCATGAGTAAACAAACAATAATCAACTTCAAAACAAATGGAACTGTTTTTAACGTTGGTTAGTGCCACCGTTTTAAGTCCGTAAGCCTTACAAAGTTTTACAGCCTTTATTGTGTCGGCCGTTTCACCACTTTGGCTAACAAAAATTGCTAAGGTGTTTTTGTTTGGTTTATAGTTTTTATATCTAAATTCACTAGCAATTTCAACATCGGTTTTAATATTTAAATTTTCTTCCAAAAGTTTTTTACCAATTAAACCTGAGTGATAGGCTGTACCACAAGCAATAATCAAAATTTGTTTAGTTTTTTTAATCAAACTTTTAGGCAAGGCTTTTCTAAACTTTTCAAAAGTATTATAGTTTGCCACAGTGTTTTCTATTGCTACGGGAATTTCGTTAATTTCCTTTAACATGTAATGATTATAGTTTTTAAGCCCATCAGTTTGATTATCTTTTTCTTTTTTAACTTTTGGTAAACTTATTGGGTTTAAATTGTTATCAAAAACTTCAACATTATTCACACTTACCTTTGCAAATGTTTTGTTTGGTAAAACATACAAATTTTCCAAATTTTCACAACTGGTAAGGTCGGAACACACAATTCCAACATTATTTCCACACCCCACAACACATGGGCTATTATTTTTTGCAACATAAATAATATTTGGAGTTTTAGCATACATAATTGCAAATGCATAACTACCATTTAATTTATCACACACATTTTTAATAGTTCTTAAAACGTCGCCATCAAAATTGTAACTTAACATTTTTGCAACAATTTCGGTGTCGGTTTCGCTATAAAACTTTAAACCTTTAAGTTCGGTTTTTAGTTCAAGATAGTTTTCAATAATTCCGTTATGCACAACCACCCAATTACCATTTTCGGAATAATGTGGGTGCGAATTTTTTTCGCTTGGTTTACCATGAGTTGCCCATCTGGTGTGACCTATTGCAATTTGGCTTTTTGGTTTTAGTTCGGTTAAAACTTTTTCCAATTTTGAAATTTCACCTTCACTTCTAACCACGTTTAGCCCACTTGAAAAACATTTAACATTTTTTTCAAACTTGTTTATTTTGGAATTTAGTTTAAAATCGTAACTAAAAAATCCTATTCCTGCCGAATCGTAACCCCTATATTCCAACTTTTTTATACCTTCCAATGTTTTTGAAATTGCGTTTGTGCCAACACAACCATAAATTCCACACATAAGTTCTCCTTATATTTAATTTTTGTATAATAAAACTTATGCAAAATTTAAATTTTTGGTATAAAAATTAAATGTTACACATAAAATAATGCCTTTAATTTGGGATTATTTTTAAAAAATTAAATTTAGTTTATTTTTTTTTGTATTTATAGTAAAATATAATAAGTATGGAAATTAAAAAGGTTCAGTTAAAAAATTTTCGTAATTACGAAATTGAAACTGCTGAGTTTAAAAACGGACTTAATATTTTGAAAGGAAAAAATGCCCAAGGCAAAACAAATTTGCTTGAAGCTATTTTTTTGTGTGCAATTGGAAAAAGTCCACGTACTAAAAAAGAAAAAGAACTAATTAAGTGGAACGAAACACTAGGAAAAGTTACCATTGAATTTACAAAACTTAGTGGAAACAAAAAAATTGAGTTGTTTTTATATTCCAACCAAAACAAAGCCATTAAAATTAATGGTGTTCCAATTAAAAAAATTGGTGAACTTATGGGTGAACTTAATGCAATTTATTTTTCGCCAGATGAATTAAAATTGGTTAAAGAAAGCCCCGACGAACGTCGTAGGTTTATGGATATTGACCTAAGTCAATTTAACAAAAATTATTTTTATACCCTTAGCAAATATAACAAAATTTTGGAACAACGTAACAAATTGTTGAAATCGGGTAATTTAAACAATATTAAAGAAACTATTTCAATTTGGAACGAACAGTTAAGCGAACAAGCATGTTACATAATTTTGAAACGTTTAGAACTTATTGAACAATTAAAGGTGTTTGCTGAACGTGCACATTACTACCTAACCGATAACCAAGAAAAAATGGAACTTAGTTATGTTGGATTAAATAAACCAACCAAAGAAGAACTAAAAGCCGAACTATTAAAACAATACGAACAAAGTTTGGAAAAAGATTTAAATCTTGGGTTTACAACTGTTGGCCCACATCGTGACGACATTAAAATTGTGGTTAACAACATTGATGTTAGGCATTTTGGAAGCCAAGGACAACAACGAACATGTGCGTTAAGTTTAAAATTGGCTGAATTAGAAATTTTTAAGAGTAACCTAAAAGAATATCCAATTTTACTTTTAGACGATGTTTTAAGCGAACTAGACGAAAACAGACGTAACAAACTACTAAAAATTATAAACAACTTTCAAACCATTTTAACTTGCACAGAATATGGTTTAAGTTTGCCTGCAAATGTGTTAAGTGTTAGCAATGGCAAAATTGTTTAAATTATACCAAAATTAAATCAAATTAATTTTGCTTTTAAATTTGATTTTGTGTTAATATGTTAAATGTAATAATTTAACAAAAGAAAAATAAATTAAAAGGAAACAAATAATGTTAAAGCTTGATGAAATATGGCAAAAAACTTGCATCATATTGCAACACGAAGTAACTGCTGTTAGTTACGATTTGTGGATTAAATCACTTGAACCACTTGATTTTACCGATGGTGTGCTATACCTATCAACTTCAAGTGAAACAGCAAAACAACGTGTTTTAAAACTTCATGAAGACCAAATTAAAACAGCATTAACCGAAGTTGAACCTGAAATTAAGGATTTTGTTGTTTTAGACCCAGACGAAAAAGAAAATTATTTAAACAAACCAACTGTTGAAGAAGAACAAGAAGTTAACAAAAGTGCACCTTTGTGCAACTTTAACACCAAATACACTTTTGATAATTTTGTTGTTGGAAATTCTAACCGTTATGTTTATGCTGCTGCACGTGGTGTTGCTGAGCACCCATTTGACAAAATTAACCCATTGTTTATTTATGGTGGTGTTGGGCTTGGCAAAACACACTTACTTCATGCAATTGGAAATTACTTAATTAAAACAAATCCAGAACTTAAAATTTTGTATGTAACTTGCGAAAAGTTTACACACGACTATGTTGAAAGTTTGAAAAGTTCAAAAGCGCAAGCAAACAGCGAATATCGTGATAAATACCGTAACGTTGACGTGTTAATGATTGATGACATTCAATTTATTAGCAACAAAACCGGAACACAAGAAGAATTTTTCCACACATTTAACGATTTGTATCAAAACCAAAAACAAATTATTATTGCTTCCGACCGTCACCCAAAAGAAATTGCAAGTTTGGAAGAACGTTTACGTTCAAGGTTTAGTATGGGACTTATGCAAGATATTCAAATTCCGGACTTTGAAACAAGGTTAGCAATTTTACAAAAGAAAGCACAACAAGAAAATTATAGTGTTAGCCACGAAGTTATAAACCTTATTGCTGAACGTTGCGACACTAACATTAGAGAATTAGAAGGTATGCTAAGTAAAGTTTGTTTCTATGCAAGTTTAACTGGCAAACCAACTGCAACAAAAGAAGATGCTGACGAAGCATTAAAAGATGTTATTTCAACCACAAAACAAAATTTAACAAGTGACCGTATTATTGATTGTGTTTGCAAATATTTTAGTATTACTAAGGACGACTTGGTTGGCAAAAAACGTACAAAAGAAATTGTTGAGCCACGTCAAATTTGCATGTACTTAATTTATGAAATGCTTGACCTTCCACTTGTTTCAATTGGACAATTGTTTGGTGGTAGAGATTACACAACTGTTATTCATGCACGTGAAAAAATTTCTGATTTGATTAAAGAAAACAACAGAATAAAAGTTACTGTTAACGACCTAAAAAGTATGGCAACCAGAACTTAATTTTGGTTATCCACACCACAAAATGTGTAAATGTTAATAACTTTTAAAAGTTGTTAACAGAGTTATTAACATAGCCAACAACAACATGTTGTACTAGCCTAAACGAAATAAAGGCATTTTGAAAACTACATATTGTGTTTTGAAACACTTATCCACATTTACACATTCCTAATAATAATTATAATTATTAAAAAATATTAAAAATAAATATCTTGGAGGACAAAAAATGAAACTGATTTGCGACGGACTTGACCTAAGCGATGCTGTTATGAAAGTTATTAAAGCTATAAGCCAAAAAAGCACAAACCCTGTGCTAGAAGGTATTAAAATGGTAGCAGACGATAACAGCCTAACCTTAACAGCAACCGACCTAGAACTTGCAATTGAAAAGAAAATTAAAGCAGAAATATTCTTAGAAGGTGAAGTTGTTGTTCCTGGTAAGTTTTTTGCTGAATATATTAAAAAATTAACTAACGAACAAATTGAACTTAGCACAAACGACAAAAACATGCTTGCTATTAAATATACTGATAGCACTGGTAACATTCAAGCACAAGGTGCAGAAGAATTTCCTGTTATTAAACAACTAGAAAATCCTGAATATTTTGAAATTACATCAAAAGATTTAAAATCGTTAATTTCAAAATCTGTGTTCTGTGTTTCAACCGAAGACAGCCGTCCTATTTTAAAAGGCGTGTTGTTTGAAATTACAAATCGTAGAATTAAAGCAGTTGCTCTTGATGGATACCGTCTTGCAATGGTTAATAAAGAACTTAAAGGTAATAGTTCTGACTTTAACTGCATTATTCCAGCAAGAAGTTTAAGTGAAATTAGTAAATTGTTAGAAGACAGCGATGAAATTATTAAAGTTTGCGTTCAAAAGAACTACTTAATGGCTGACATTAACGATACTAAAATTATTACTAGACTACTAGATGGCGATTTTATTAACTACAAACAAATTATTCCAACCGACTTTACAACTGAAATTGTTATTAATAAGGCTCAACTTGAAGATGGTTTAGACAGAGCAAGCCTTCTTAGCCGTATTGATAGAAACAATTTGGTTAAATTTGATATTACCGACAAACTTATGATGTTAAGCAGTAAAAGTGATATTGGTGATATTAAAGAAAACATTACAGTTTCTTTAAATGGTAAGGACTTAACAATTGCATTTAATGTACGTTATTTTAACGAAGCATTGCGTGTTATTAACGATGAATTTATTAAGTTAAGTTTCACAACTCCAAGTGCTCCATGTATTTTAAGAAGTAACGACACAGACGAATATGTTTACTTAATTTTGCCTGTAAGGGTTATTTAATAAATTTAAAATCATTTAAGTTTAAGAAAATTTATAATTTTAACTAATTTATGATAAGTGAAATGAATCAATTATAATAACTTCAATTTTGTATAACGTATAATAAACTAAAAACATTAAAAGAACAGACAGAAATAAAATCTGTTCTTTTTTTAATCAATTTTAATATTGCAAAACTTATGTTATATATGTTAAAATTAATATAATAGAAATATGCGCTTTAATTTAGTTTTAAAATATTCAAAAAAGGAAAAAGGAATATGAAAAAAACAACATTAAATTTAACAACAAGTTATGTAGATTTGTTAAATGACGAAAAAGTAAAAGAAGTTGAAAACTTAGGCAGAGCATGTTTTGGTTATACTTTTGTTAATTTTGACGACAGAAAAATATGTGACAGACCATTAGATGTAATTTTGGTAAAAGACGGCGAAAAACCCGTTGCTTTTGTGGAAATGAGTGAAAACGACAATGCTTATGAAGGTATTGAGTTTAGAAAAAAAGTTTGTAAGGTAATGCGAATTGCTGTTTTAAGTGATTACAAAGATAAAGGTGTGGGTCTTACTGCCCTACAATCAACTTTTGAATATGCAAAACTAGCAAAATGTGAATATGTTGACCTTACTTGCAAAATTGACACCACAAAATTTAATCCTAATAAAAATGAATATAGTCAAGCAGGATTTAACAATATTAAGGTTTACGAAAACATAATTAAAAAACCTAACGAAAAAAATATTTATTTTAGAGCAGATGTTAATAGTGATGTAAGAAATTTTTCAAAGGCTATGGTAAAAAGTTTTGAAAAGTTTATTAAAAAAGATTTAACAGCAATAGACGAACAATTGTTGGTTAAAGATATTTCAAAAAATTATGTTGATATTGTAAAAACAACTAAAAAACTAACAAAAACTGAAATTGCTGAAATTAAGTCTAATCCACTGTTTAAAGACCTTAGTATTTCATTAAAAGATATGTTAAAAAACAACGATAAAGACGACCCAACCTACACAACCAGAGCAAGTATTACAATGGGTAAAGTTTTAAAAAATATAAGTTCTGTGTTTAAACCTAGCACCAGTATTATTGGTGACTTAGACAGAATTCAACACACCGAAAAAGTTCAAAGAATTTTGTGTGGTGTTGCTGACGAAATGGTAAACAAACAAAATATTCAAAAATTAAAGAATAACGAAAGTTTTGAACCATTAAAAAGAGTTTAATTAACAAAATTAAATTTTATGTTGACATGGTATGTTTAAAAAAGTATAATTAAACAGCAAATTAAAAATTACAGGAAATTTTTATCCTGATGGTTAAAACTAAAAAAGGAAGGAAACTTACATGAAAAGAACTTATCAACCTAAGAAAAGACAAAGAAGCAAAGTACATGGTTTCAGAGCAAGAATGAAGACTAAAGGTGGCAAGAGAGTTATCAAGAATAGAAGAAATCGTGGCAGAAAAA
>JAZRJQ010000008.1:0-4413 GCA_045645925.1 Clostridia bacterium
AGAGCATACAATTTTGAAAATCAAGTAAACAACAGAGCAAAACTTTCACGTGTTAAAAAAGCATATGAAACTCAACAAATTATTGTTGAAAATAATAACAATAATTTGGTAAAAAAAGTATTTAATGTTATAATTGACGAAGTAGGAACAGATTATTTGGTTGGACGTGCATATTTTAGCGCACCCGAAATTGATACAAATGTTTATGTTTCATTAACAAATAAACATGATAACCAATTCAAACTAGGTGATATTGTGCCTGTAAAAATAACAAAATCTATTAATTACGATTTAGAAGGAGAAATTTATGAATTTACCAAATAAAATATCATGCGTTAGAATTGCGTTACTTCCAGTGTTTATTTTCTTTTACTTAGCAACATTTATTCCTTGCAATTTTTTAATTGCAGGCATTATTTTTGCAATTGCTGCTTTTACAGATTTTCTTGATGGCAGAATTGCAAGAAAACATAATTTAGTTACAAACTTAGGAAAATTTTTAGATCCAATTGCTGACAAACTTATTGTTATGGCTGCATTAATTTTGGTAACTGTTGATGGAACAATTCCAAACCCTTACGGAATTATTATTTCAATAATCATTATTGGCAGAGAATTAATTATTAGTGCATTCCGTCAAGTAGCAGCAGCAAAGGGATTTATTATGGCAGCAGATATGTGGGGCAAATACAAAACAACATTCCAAACAATTGCTTTACCACTTTTAATGTTACAAGCACAAGCTGTTGCAAGTGGTTGGTTTAGTGGAACAGGTTTATTAGTTTTCCAAATTGTTAACTATGTTTTAATTGGAATTGCTACACTATTAACCATTATTAGTGGTTGCAACTACATTGTTAAAAATTTTGATGTTTTAAAAGAAACACCTAAAAAAGTTGAAGAAACAACAGAAGAAGTAAAAGAAGAAAATAAGTAATAAACAACAAAAAGCAAGATTATTAGTCTTGCTTTTTGTTTGCTTAAAAACTTTCAATATTGACATTTTTTAACTTCAATTGTATTATATATGTGTATTAGTTTATTTGGGAGTTTTAGCATGAGTTTAAACCAAGAACAAGCAATATTAGCAAAACTTAAAAGCAATATTTCAAAAGAAGAACATGTTGAAATTTTAATGGAATTATGCAATCAACAAAATGCAACATTTTCACAAACCATGCAAGACTTAAAAGAACTAGAAAAACAACGAAAACAAGAATATGTAAATCTAAAAAAACTAACAAAACTTGAAAAACAACAACATTACATAAACACATATAAAAACATAAATAAATTTATTGCTGAAAACAACTTAAACGCAGTGGTAATTGAAAGCAATAATTTAGAAGGTGGTAACAATGAATAAGTACGCAATCGATATTAACGTTTTTTCAAAAATGACAGAATTTGCTGACGTTTATAATAAATATGGTTATAAAACTTTGGAGCAATACTTAAAAGTTAAAAAAGACCTATATAAAGAAACTAAAAAGGCTGTTTTATTTTGTTTAGATGATGATTTTATTAACGAAAACGCAATTGAACTAGAATTAACTAAACAAGGTGTTGAAAACTTAAACGATTATAAACTTGTTGAATTTACAAACAAATATTTAGAATATGTAACAAACTTAAAAAACTATATTAAAGAATTGGTTGATACAAACGTTAAACTAACAAAAAAATTAAAAGACGACACATTGTCACCACTATATAAAAATCAACTTCTTAACAAAATTAACAGAAACAACCAAACAATAAAAACAGCGAACAAAAAATATAAAATACTTCTTATAAAATCAAAAAATTTAAAGAGTTTTAATTCTGCGCTTAAAGCACAAAAACAAACAATTGATGCTGGTGAAATGTTTGCAAAAGCTGTTACTAACAATGTTGAACTTTGTGTTTTACCAACAACAATAAAAGAAATTAAAAACAATATTTATGCAAAAAGTCAACTAACAAATCCAACTGTAAAAAAACGTGAATTAAAGTTCACATTAGAAGATGTTTTAAACTTATCAAAACACCTAACATTATATACAATTTCTTCAAGCAAGGTTGCAAAAAAGGTTAGTGAACTATCAGAAGATTTTAGAACAAAAAACAAAGCTTTTAAAAACTGTGAGCCAATGCAAAACCACATAAACACCGTTTACGAATTTGGTGATGCAAACCTAATTGCCGAAGGTGTTGTTTGCGGCGTAAACGTTTTAACATTTAAGAAAAGTGACTTTATTAATTACGAAGGTTTAATTATTGAAAATGAATTTATCAGAAATCAAATAAGACAAGTCTGCAACATTCATTTTAAAAATCAAAAATGTGCAGTTCCTGTTACATTTGAAGATGTTAATGCAATTCTTCCAGTTCAAAAACCACCAATTGAATTTAAGGCTGTAAGCAGTCAAAAAGCAAAAGATTATTTCAAAAAAGTAAGAGCTATTAATTTAGCTCCTGAAAGTAAAGCCTAATAATGGGCTTTATTTTTTTTAAGTTTATATAAACCAAATTTTAAACAATATAATTTGTTTTAATTTTGTTTTTTGATATAATACAAGTGTATTAGGTTATTTTACGTATGAAAACATCAATTTTAAGGGTATCAAACGATATTTTGCTTGGCAAAAAGCAAGATAATTTAAGTCAATATTTGCTAAAAAATTGTCTAGAAATAGGCGAAATTATTTCATGCGTAAACATTTGCGAAAACCACCCAGAACAAATCAAAAAACAAATTTCATGCTTAGAATCAAACTTTGTTATAGTTGTGGGTGAAAACATTTCTTCACGTAATGCAAACATTAAAAAAACAATCGCTTCAATTGTTGGTCAAGAATTTATTAAAAACAACTTAGCCGAAAGCACAGTAAAAGCATATTATGCCGAATCCAACATTCCAGTTTTGTTTGATTCTGAAAATGAATTTTACTTGCCAAGTGGCGCTAATTTGCTACCAGTTAAAATAAGCGCTTTGCAAAGTTTTATTGTAACTGGCAACAACAAAACTTTTGTGTTTATTCCTGGGGAGTTGGATGTTGTAAAATATGTTTTTGAAAATTACTTAAAAGATGTAATAAAACAAAACCTTTCAACAAAATATGCAACAACCACAATTAAAACTTTTGGTATTAGCGAAAAAGATATTTATTCAATTCTTTCAGACCTAATTAAAAACAAATATAAAATTTTGTTCTTAACATATCCTAACAATTTAGAAGTTTCAATTGTAATTAGGTATAACGAAACATTATCACCAGAAATTGTTAACGATGTTATTTGTAAGGTTTATGAACGCTTAAACAAATACATTTATGCCGAAGAAGAAGTTTCAATTGTTCAACGTGCAGTTGACCTTTTAAACATTGGAAGCCGTAAACTTGCAGTTGCCGAAACAATAACAGGTGGAAACATTAGCACAAGTTTAATTAAGCAATGTAACAACATTTCAAACACATTAATTGAATCTTTGGTTTTATCAAACGAAGAAAGCTTAACAAACAGATTAAAAGTTAGCCCAATAATTCTAAAACAATATAGTTCCGTTTCGGTTGAAGTTGCTTATGAAATGGCCGCAGGATTGCTTGAAACATCAAATGCCGATATTGTTTTAACAACAAGTGGTTTAATTGATTATGCCGAAAACGATAAAGTTGGAAAGTTGTGTTATATTGCTGTTGGCAACAGCGATGGAATTCATGTTTACAAAAATGTTTTGTATGGAACAAGGGAACAGGTTATTGATAGTCTAACTCAAACAGCATTCTTTTATTTAATAAAAAATATTAAACAAAATGATTTGTTTTTTGACAAAACTACTGTATAATATAGTTATGGAACAAATGTTTTATAAACTTAATTTTAAGGAGTAATTTTTAAATGGATAATAATAAAGAAAAACTGCTAGAACAAGCCATTTTACAAATAGAAAAACAATTTGGCAAAGGCTCAATCATGAAATTGGGTGATAGTGTTGATACACACATTGAGGTAATCCCAACAGGTTGCTTGCCACTTGATATTGCACTTGGAATTGGTGGTGTGCCAAGGGGCAGAATTATTGAAATTTACGGACCAGAAAGTTCGGGTAAAACAACAATTGCCTTACATTTGCTTGCCGAAACCCAAAAAATGGGTGGAACAGCAGCATTTATTGATGCTGAGCATGCTTTGGACCCATCTTATGCTGAAAAGCTTGGTGTTAAAATTGACGATTTGTTTGTTTCACAACCAGACACTGGCGAACAAGCATTAGAGATTTGTGAAACTTTGGTTAGAAGTGGAGCAGTTGATATTGTTGTTGTTGACTCTGTTGCAGCTTTAACACCCAAAGCAGAAATTGATGGTGAAATGGGTGATAGCTTTATGGGTGCACAAGCAAGACTTATGTCACAAGCACTAAGAAAACTTACA
>JAZRJQ010000009.1:0-2785 GCA_045645925.1 Clostridia bacterium
AGCCCATTTTTGTTAACAAATTTTTAATAAAAATTATGTAAAAAACAAAAAAACTTAGTAAAAACTTACTAAGTTTTTTGAAATTTAAAGTGATTTTTTAAGCTTGATGCTGTCAATACTATTCCAAACTAATAATATAATAGTAAACAGGTTGTCCACCAGATAGCAATGTGATATCGCAATCAGGATATTTTTCTTCAAGTTTTGCTTGAAGTGCTTCAGCTTCTTCTTGTTTAATATCTTTACCATAGAACAATGTAATATTAACAACATCGTCCTTTTTAACCTTTTCAATAAGGTCAATTGTTGTGTCGTTAACCAACAACCCTTTTGCTAGAATGTTACTATCGTCTAAACCAATAATATCGCCTTGATTTAGGTCAAAACCATCCATATGTGTTGTTCTTACAGCATATGTAACAGAAGCTGCTGTAACGTTGTTTTTACTGCTTGTCATGTTTTCAACGTTTTCTTCTGCTGTTGCGTCTGGATTAAATGCAAGTGCTGCGCTAACCCCCTCAGGAACAGATTTTGTAGGAATTACATGAATAATTTTTGTTGTAAGTTCTTTTGCTTGTTCAGCTGCAAAAATAATATTTTTATTGTTTGGTAAAACAAAAACTTCTTTTGCTTGAACTTTATCGCACGCTTTTGCAATATCGTCAGCACTAGGGTTCATTGTTTGACCACCTTCAATAATACCATCAACTAAAATATCGTTAAACACACCTGCAATTCCAACACCAGGAGCAACTGCAACCATGCCAAATTGTTTTAGGTTTTCTAATGCTTGTGTACGTTCACGTTTAAGTTCACGGTTTTGTTCAACCATGTTCTCAATTTTAATGTTTATAATTTCACCCATATCAAGAGCATAACCTAGTGCAATATTAGGTTCGTTTGTGTGAACGTGAACTTTAACAAGTTCAAGGTCGCCAATACAAACAACACAATCACCAATCTGCATTAAGTTTTCACGAAGCTTGTCAATATCTGAAACTGTGGTTTTCTTTTTCATATGAGTAACCATAAATTCAGTACAATATGCAAATTCAATGTCACCTAAATTTTCAAGGTTGATAATAAAGTCGTTGCTTTCATTGCTATTTTGTAAAGCATTTGAAACTGGAATTTCTTCAACTGTGATGTCAATATCTTCACCAAGAAGCATTTTTTGCATACCAGTAAAGATAACCATTAAGCCACGACCACCAGCGTCTACAACATTAGCTTTCTTTAAAACAGGCAACATTTCTGGAGTTTGTTGCAAAATTGCTTCACCGTCAGCCATAATAACTTCAAAAAATTGTTCAAAGTCATTAATTTTCTTAGCCGCTTTAAGTGCTGTTTCACCAATGATACGAATAACTGTTAAAATTGTACCTTCCTTAGGAACTGTAACTGCTTTGTATGCAACTTGTGCACCTTCATTTAAAGCTTTTGCAAATTGCTTGGTTGTAAGTTCTGTTTCACATTTACCAACCTCAGTTGCAATACCCTTTAAAATTTGTGACAAAATAACACCTGAATTTCCTCTTGCACCACGCAAAGCGCCCTTAGAAAGTGCGTTTGAAAGTGCCGAAAAAGAACCATCAGGACAGTTGTTAATTTCCTTAACTGCACTGTTAAAAGTTAAACTCATGTTTGTACCAGTATCACCATCAGGAACTGGGAAAACGTTAAGTGAATCTACGAATTTTTTATTTATTTCTAAAACCTTAGCACCGGCAATAATCATTTTACGAAACAAAGTGCTATTAATAGTCTTTTGCATTTATAACTCCTTTAATTAAGACACGAAAAAAACACAGGAAAAAATGATTATACTCTTACGCCAACAACGTTAACGTTAACAGAGTCAATAATCATGCCTGTGAACTGCTCTAATCCATATTTTACTGATTTTTTTAAACTATCGGCAACTGCGCCAATGGAAACACCATATTTAAGAACTACATAAAGATCAACATAAATACGGTTATTAACTGTTAAAATTTTAATACCTTTTGTTAAAGGTTCTTTTCTAAATAAACCAGAAAAACTATCAGTTAATTTTTGATTAACCAAATCAACAACACCATAGCAATCTCTAGCAATATATCCTGTTACAATTGCAATAGCTTCGTTTGAAATAGTAATATTACCATAAGCATTACTTGTTTTAACTGACATGTTTTCTCCTTTAATAATCTTTATAAAAAGTAAGCAAACAATTTGCCTACGTAAAAGCATATGATGGCAATTATCCAACATACACATACTATATTACATTAATAACCAAAAAAAGTAAACAATTTTATTTGATTTTGTGTTATATTAAATTAATTAATAACAATAATTTTATTAAAATTTGGTTTTGTAAAAATTTTCAAAAATATTGTTGCACATTGCAACTTTATTTGTTATAATACATTGCAGTTAAAATTTATAAGGAGATTATTATGCCAAGAGTATGTTATATTTGTGGAAAAGGTAAAGTTTCAGGCAACCAAGTAAGCCATTCTCATATTGCTACTAAACGTACTTGGAGTGCAAATTTACAAAAGAAAACTATCGAAGTTGATGGTAAACCAGAAAACAAATACGTTTGCACAAGATGTTTAAAAACTTTAAAGAAAGAAGACTAATTCCCTTTCACTAAATCAAACTAAAAATAAGGAGATACTCTCCTTTTTTTTGTTGTAAAATTTATGTACTTTTAGTAATCTTTTAAGCATTTTTTAAATATTAATTTAACTAACGGCTTTAAAATTTTAGGACATTTTATGCAATAAATTCTCATACT
>JAZRJQ010000010.1:0-48743 GCA_045645925.1 Clostridia bacterium
ACTTAAAAACATTTTTTGTGTAATATATTAGTAGTAATAAAAAAGGAGAAAATGTTATGGCTAAAAAATCAGATTACTTTGGATTAGGTTATCTTGTAAGCGTAATCCTAGCTATTATTCCTGTAACAGCATGGATTTGCGGTGCTCTTACAAGATTCCAAGAAGGCAAAATTGTTGCTGGTTTAATCAGATTAATCTTCGGTTTCAATATCGTATGGATTATTGACCTTATCATGATGATTACAAGCAAACACATTTGGCGCTTACTTAACGTTTAATCTTTTAAACTAAAAAACATCACCAATCAGGTGGTGTTTTTTTATGTTTTAAAAACAAAAAAAACAACCTGATTTAGGTTGTTTTTGTTTTTTATTATTCGCCAACGTATGGAATTAATGCCATGAAACGTGCACGTTTGATAGCTGTTGTTAATTCACGTTGATGTTTTGCACATGTGCCTGTTTGTCTTCTAGGAACAATTTTGCCTTTTTCTGTGATATATCTACGTAGTTTGTTGATGTCTTTGTAATCAATATAATCAGCTTTGTCTACGCAAAAATTGCAAACTTTTTTTCTAGAAGTTTTCTTAAAGCGTTTAGGTGCACTAGCAACTTTTTCTTCTGTTGCAACAACTTCGATTTTTTCTTCGCTCATTATAAAACTCCTTTATACATTATTTAATTAGAAAGGAAGGTCGTTATCGTCAATAGGTTCTAACTTTGTTACTTCTTCTTCTCTTCTTGGTTCGCTTCCGTCACTGTTTTTGGTGCTAATAAATTCAACTTCATCAGCAACAACTTCGGTTACATAACGTTTTGTTCCGTCTGGAGCATCGTATGCACGGCTTTGTAAAGTTCCAACAACAGCAGCTTTGCTACCTTTTCTTAAAAACTTATGGCAATTTTCTGCCAAAGCACGCCAAACCACAACGTTAATGAAATCAGCTTCACGTTCACCACTAGCGTTTGTGTAACGACGTGTTACTGCCAATGCAAAACGACAAACTGAAACACCATTTGTTGTTGTTGAAATTTCAGGGTCTTTGGTTAGATTACCAATTAAAATAACTTTATTCATACTTTTATCCTTACTATAAATTAATTATGCTTCTTTTTTTAAGCACAAACTACGCATAACAGCTTCATCAATATTCATTAAGTCGTTAATGCGTTTTGGTAAACCAGGTTCTGATTCAAATTCGAATAAAACATAGTAACCTTCTTTCTTGTAGTTAATAGGGTAAGCAAGTTTTTTAACACCCCATTTGTTGATACCTACAAGTTTGCCATTTTCGCTTTCGATTAATTCTGTGTATTTTTTAACAACAGCATCTTTATCTTCGTCTGTAAGTGTTGCAGAGAAAATGGTTAGCATTTCGTATCTGTTCATAAATTACCTCCTTATGGTCTTATCGGCTTTCTTTTACAAAAGCAAGTTGGCAACTAATAACTCATTTGTATTAATTACGTGTGTATTATAACAAATAAAATTATAATTATCAAGCATTAATTTTAATTTATTTATTGCTATTTATATTATTAATTATAAATATATTTAAAACAATAAAAGAGATAAGTTTTACTTATCCCTTAAATTTTTGCTTGAATTTTAAAATCACAAGTAAATGTTACGTGGTTTAAATAATCGTCAGGATTTTTTAAACCTTCTAAAAACTTACGCCATTTTTTGTTGTGATATTTATGGAAATATTCATAAACACCTAACACATCAGCCTTTTCGTTTTTTGCAACATTAACAATTTGAGAAATTTCGTTTTCTAGGGTTATTTTGAGTTTGTTTTCAACTTCACCCGTAACATAGTTTTGAACAGATTTCATATTGTTTAAAGTCAAATTTTCCATAACCACTTCTTCCAATTTTACAACCAAATCAACGTCAAAATTAAACACAGGTTTATCACCCCCAAAAGAGCCTTCTTTTTTGCTTGTTTTGTCAAAAATTTCGAAGCACAAATCAGCATTTTTAAAGCCATTTGCAGTAACATTTTCAATTTTAACATGTCCACGTTTTGTGTTTTTGTCAATCAAACTAATTCCACGCATTTGTTCAGTGCTTAAAATTGTTACAAGTTTACCGTTTTTAACAATTGCGCCTTTGCCATCGTTTTTAATAATTTTTTGCGCTCTACCACTTGCACTTTCACCACCACTTTCGTTTTCTCCGCCACCACTACTACCACTAACACTTCGTTGTGTAGATGTGTTTTCTTTGCTTGATTGCGTTTTATTTTGTGTTGCTCCTTCACCATCAATTTGGTTGTCTGGTTGCTTACTATCACCAGAATTTAACACTGGCACCATTGCAACATTAGGCTTTGAAAAATAGTTTAAATAAAAATAGTCAATATTGGCTTTTTCACCCAGTGAATATTCGTTGTTCAATAAAAATATTTCACTTAGGGAAACAGCCCTTAACCCTTTTTGTTCAGCACTTGTTTCAATAATAGTTTTTGCATCTTGCTCTGCAATAATTATGGTTGCATTGGAAGTTAAGTTGTTTGTTCTAACAAAAAAATCGATATATTTTGTTACATCTTCCAAAAACAATTCTTTGTTTATTATTATTGAATCACAATGTGCCAAGCCCGGCATTTTTCCAATCAACAACGTTAGGTTTGAAAAAGCAGTTGACACATCTTCACCCAACACACACACTGTTTTTACTGTTCCATCTGTTCCACCACTACTGCCTGCTTGCCCACTATTTGGCACAACAATGTTTGCACTTAACAACAATTTATCTTCTTGTTTATCAAGCCCTAAACTGGTAACGACTGCAACTTTTTCGGTTTCAGCTTGCTGTGATAACGAAAAAGGAATCAACACAAACACAAAAGCCATAACATAAACAATCAGTTTTCGTTTTTTTATAAAGTTAAGCATTTTTAACACCACCTTTTCGGCTTTTATACTTATGCTTTGTCACCGTTCCACAAATTTCGGTTAATTCATATTTTATTAATTTGTGCCTAAAAACATCGGTTAATTTTGTTTTGTTTTTTTGTGTTTTTATTGCCGACACAACCACTACCACCAAAAGCACTGCCTGAAAACTCAAATCGGCTATAATAAACGGTAAACTTGTTATAATGTTTATTGCCCTAATCAAATTTAAATAAAGCAAGGCAACACTAATTAAAACACTTATAACAATAACAAACATTGTTACAATCTTGTTTTGAATATTAAAACATTGTCCAACAAGTTTTGCTGAACTAAGCATAACAATTCCAACTTGCAAAAACAAAATTATTAACCAAAACAATATATTTAACCAGTTAATGCTTCCGTTCAAAGTGTTAATGCTTGTGTACAACAAAAGTTCGCTTAGTGCCAACGAATGATTTAAACCAGTGTCACCAAATACTGCTGAAAAAACAATATAAAAACCAACAACAAAAATATCTGTTACCAACAACCATGTTAACACTGTTTTTGTGGTTTTGGGTTTAAATTCAACCTTGCCCATAAGTAAAAATAAAATTAAATAATCACCAAATGTGAATGAACACCTAAACACCCCCACAAAAACACCAGCAACACCATTTTCAAAAATTGGCAACAAATTTGAAAAATCAGCTTGCGTTGCTGGAATTACAACAGAAACAACCAAAGCCAATGCTATAAGCCAAATAAAAAGTTGGATTGTTCTGCCAAAAGTTCTAAAATCTTTTAATACCATATAACCAATTAAAACTAACAACGGAATAACATACACAAACCAATTAATATCGTCAAACAAAGTTTCATTAAAGTAATTATGAATTTCTTTTATAATTAAAATTCCTTTACAAAACAAATGCACTGCTAACAAAAAAATTAAAATTTTTGCAACAACTTTACCAAACGCCCTAACAATTAGTTGTTGCAATGTTACATTTGGATTGTTTTTCATAACACCCAAAACAATTGCACAAAACAAAAAATCAATAGCCAAACCTATTGCAACCGAAATATAAACATCACTAAACGCATATTTGGCAAACAAAGCAGGAAAAACCAAAAAGTTTAAGCCAATTGTTGTAATACACAAAATTAGTGCACACTGCATTCCACTTATCTTTTTTGTCATTTACCCCATTCTCCTTCTGTTTTTGTTAGTAATTGATTTTGGTCTGGTTTTCATGCTTGTTAGTGGCTTTTTAAAAACTGCATCTTTTAAATCGTTTTGAACAATTGGCGAAAATGGACTTAAATATGGTGATTTGTAATTATCAAAATCATTTAAATATAAAATCAAAAACAAACTAAAAATCACAATTCCATAAAACCCTAACGCACTTCCAATAATTGTATAAATCACTCTCAAAATACTTAACTGATTTGCTTGGTCAGGAATTGTGTAAAGCGTTATACCACTTAACGCAATAATCATTACAGCCGGTGGCGAAATTATTCCAGCCTTAACTGCTGTGTCACCTAAAATCAGTGCACCCACAACCGACAACGCAATTCCTAAATACTCTGGCATTCTTAAACTTGCTTCATACAAAATTTCAAACAGCACAAGCACAAACAAAATTTCAACCACTGGGCTTAGTGGCAATCCTTGTGTTGAATTTATTATTGTTACCAAAAAAGAAAGTGGCACTGCTTTGTAATGATACATTTGCATTGCAATATAAAGACCAGGCAACAACATTGTTATAAAACAACTTGCAATTCTAAGCATTCTAACAAACGTTGCGTGCGATGCATCTTTATAGTAATCATCGGCAGCCTGAAAATCTTCCATAAGCACAAACGGCAAAGTTATTGCAAGTGGCGAACCATCAACCAAAATAATAATTCTGCCTTCAAGCATTTTTGCACAAGCAATATCTGGTTTTTCAGTGTTGCCAAGTTGCTTAAACATGCTTGCCTTGTGTGGCTTTAAAAACTCTGCAACATAGTAGCTATCAATAATTCCATCAATGTTAATACTTTTAAGTTTGTTAATAATTTTTTTAACCAACGTTTTATCGGCAACATTTTCTAAATACATAACACACACATCTGTGCTTGTTATTTTTCCAACTTTAAGCATATGTGTTTTAAGTTGGTTGGTTGCAAAAATTTTACGAATTACTGCAATGTTTGTTTTTATGTTTTCATTAAACCCTTCACGTGGACCTTTTAAAACTGCACTTGTTGGTGGTTCGGTTAAACTACGTTCCTTGGGGTTGTCAAGTTCCAAAACAAACACTTTGTTGGTATTGTTAAAAATTAACACAACTTTTCCTTTTGTTATTTCATTTATAACATTAGAAAAATCAGTTTCTGTTTTCACTTCCGGAAACGAAATCACATTATTCACAACATAGTCAACCTGATTTATTTTTGGCATATTTTGTGCTGTTTGCATGGGTTTTATGACATAATCTGCCAATTGTACAACATTAACCATACCTTTCAAATACATCACAGCAACATCGTAATTACCAGTTTTAAACTGCTTAACAATAACATCGTTGCTACAAAAAAAAGATTTTTTTATGTTTAAAATATTAACTTTTAAAGACTTAGAAATTTGCATAACCAACAACTTTTCCTTAAAAAAATAGTTAGTTTAGTTTGCGAAATTTTACCAAATTTATGCAAATTTAATTATTGCACAGGCATTAAAAACAATTATTAAAAACAAAAAAAGTTGGAGCAAAACTCCAACTTTATTTATATTTTTAATTTGCAGAATCACCTAAGTTAATAAGTGTTAAACAATAAATTGTGCCATAGGTTGTTGTGCTTACACGTTGGCAAGTCCAACCAATAACCAAAATGTTTGCATCACTTATTCCACATGCTTGTTTAACTGCTTTACACTCTGTTGTAACTTGTTCATCGTGAGCAACATCGTTAACAACAGGCAATGTGATGTAGTCACCACTAAAAGCAACTTCGTAACTTAAATTACCACTTTCCAACATATAATTAACAAGTTTGATATATTCTTCACGTGAGTTAATAATTCTTAAATCTGTTCCGTTATATGTTGAATTGCCATAGAAATAATAATCTTCATTAGCAGGCATTGAATTATCATAAGCTTCGTCAACCGGATAGTGCGTTGCCGCAATATAACTATCTGAAACCAAGAAATATTTATAACTTAAAAATTCTTTTGAATTAAAGTTTATTGCTTCGCCACCAGTTGTAAAATCACCAACACCCGTTTTTGTTACTGTCCAAGTAATATCTACAACATACCACTTACCATTTAACAAAACTTTGTTCCAAGCATGCAATCCTTGGTACACACCATTTTTATAAATTTTACCTGTTATACGTTTACAATCAATACCTTCCATGTTGCATAGCAATGCAAATGTTTTAGAGAATCCATCGCAAACTGCCAAGCCATCGTCTAGTACACCTTCCAAATAGAAACTTGTGTAACTAATAAAACTTGGTGTTGCGTTTGCATCTAAATCAACAATTTGGTCATCATAAACAGAGTTAAATGAAACATAATCAAAAATACTTAAAATTTTCTCATAGGTTGTCATTTCGTCCATAACAATTTCACGTAACACTTTTTTAGCATCTTGATATAATTCATACGCTTTGCTTGTGGTTCCATTAAACAATGGTGTTGCACCACTTTCAACAACATGATAAAGTTGTTCACCAGTTTCAACATATTCAGTAACTGATTGTTTATCACTTGCAAAATTATCGTAAGTTTCAGAACGTTTTGTATAATTTACTTGTTTATAGTATGGTGTATCAAAACTATTTTGAGTTCTAACTTTGTTTGTTGTGTTTACTGGTTGTTTTCCACCAGCAAATGTAAAGTTTATTGTAAAATCATTTTTGCTTGGATTTGATGCAGTAATGTTTGACAGGTTTGTGTCGTAATCACATGTTTCAGTAAAACTATAACATGCTTTTTCAACGGCTTTTGATAAATGATATAATTCAATCCTTTGGCCATACGAATAACCAACTGAACCATAAGTGTTAATTAGTTGTTGCATGTATGCATCAGAGAAATACACATCCAACTTATCAACTTTATAAATAAATCCATAATAAATAAGTTTGTTTAATTCTGCTTGGCTTGTGATGTTGTAATCACCAACAAAACCATCAATGTAGAAATATTTTGAAGTATAAGAATTGTTTGTTTGATTTGTGTTGTAATAAATTTGTTTTGAAAGTGTTACTTGATTTTCACCACTTTCTACGCCAACACGAAACAAAACAACTTCATCATCGTCAACATATTCATCAAAATTAAACCCGTTAACATCTGTTTCAAAATATCTTAAACCCAACGCATTTGTGTAAAGTGAAACATAATATTCTGTTGCCCCAGATACTTCGTTCCAACTTAGCACTTTATCGTTGATTGTTATGTTTTCAACAATGTTTGGCAAAGAGTTGTCAACCAACATTTGTGATTCAACACTTACACCTTCAGTTGAATTTAAGTAGGTTACAACATTACTTTTTAAACTATCATTGTACCCTTCTGCATAAGCAATTACGTAAAGTTTATATATTTTAACATCATCGTTTACAGCAGTTGAAAAGTTGCAATAGTTAATGTCGGCTGTTGCCGCAATTGTTTCGTACAATGTTGAATTTAAATAAACATTATATTTTTCAGCATTTTCAACTGCATTCCAGTTAATTGTTTTATTTTCGGTATCTAAAACAACCACTGGTGTTTTTAAGTCAGGAGCAAACCACTCACCAAACGAACAGCCTGCCAACGAAAAAGACGAAAAAAACATAACTATTAAAGATAACAATGTAAGTAATTTCTTTTTCACTTTTTTCTCCATATATATTTTATAACTTTTGTAATAGTATATTCATTAAAAACAAATTTAACTATTACCTTTTCTGATTGTAGTTTATAAATTCAAATTTTTTCTTTTTCTTACGTCTGGTTGAAACAATAATAATAGCTAAAATTAAAATAACTGCAACACACGCAAACACAATAATCCACCAAATGTTAATATCGGTTTGTTGTTCTTCTTCGTGTTCACCTGTGTCTGGGAACGTTGTTGTTATATATTCAACCCAATTTTGTGGGGCGTTTGCCCAAATTTCACGGTTTTTTACAATACTTGGAATTGCTTCCAATGCTTCAATATCAACCTTTAAAATCGCATCGTTTCCACCAATAACTTCGGTTATTTTTGTTTCGCTAAACCTTAGCCAATTAATTAATGTAACCTTTTCGTTAGGCCACAAAACCTTACGGCAATAATAATAACCATCATCTTCTTTAACAACTGGTGTTGGATCGGTTGCGCTATTAGTATAGCCTGCTTCAATATCAGCATCATACCTTTCCCAAACTTCGGTGTCTGGTTCAAAATAAATATAATCTTCGTATTCAACACCATTAACAATTAATGTTATTTTAAAACGAACATAAATTGTTAACCATTCATCAATATCGGTATCACCAGCAATTGAATTGCTATTACTTGCAACAATGTTTAGTGCAAACCTATCTCCCGGGCTAACATCTTTTGGAATTAGCTCACCAGTAACTTCGGTATCATAAAAAATATCTTTATTGGTCATGCTAACACTAACACGTATGTACTGATCAGCATAAGCTGTTGTATGCCTAATATACAAGAACACACCCAAAGCAATAACAGCAATCAACATTAACACTAGCGCAACAGTTATAATAATTGTTATTATTTGCCTACGAATGTCAACAATATCTTTAATACGCTGCCTGGAATACCTATAAACGTCTTCCATAAGTTGTTCGTTCTTTCTAGCAATACGTTCCGATCTTCCAATAAGCTTGCCGGTTCTATCTCTGTACCCAATTTCTTCTTTTGTGTTACCTTGTTCTTCTTGCAAGGCTTTGTTTTTATCTTCAAAACTAGGTTCATCAGCCATAAGCTCACGTTTAATACGAGCTATTTTTTTCTTATCAATTTTTTGTTTTTCTTTTGATGCATCATTAGTATTTGCATCATCTTTTGATGAAACTTCTTCAAACTTAACATTATGTTTTTTTGAATCTTTCATTGCCTTTTCAGCTTTTGAAATAATGTCATCGTGCTCATGGCTGTTAACATCATAAGTTAGTTTTGGATTTTTGCCTATGTTTTGAACTTGTTCGTGAATATCTTCAAGTTTTTCTTTTGTTTTTTTGTGTTGAGCAACAGTTGAAATTTTTTCAGAAACTTTATTTATTTTTTTTGCAGCATCAGCAAATTTAGCAGCAGAAGAAGATGCCGATTTTTCGGCATTAGTTTCAACTTTCCTTTTTTCATCTTTTTCTTCTGCCATAATCTAAACCCTTTTAAATGTTACTATCGCTACCTGCAAATGCTTCGTTAAACACACTTTCAACATTACGAATTGTTGTTACCATATATTCACCAGTTGTATCATCAGCACTTACTGGGATTTTTGCTTGGATTGCTTGAACTGAGAACCAGAAAGTTATTTTTGAACCCGAGAATTTGTTATCAACTTCGGTTGGGAAAATAAGGTTTTGACCTTTTGAGTAAGGATTTAAAAAGTCAATAATTGGACCAGTTTCACAATCAATATGGTCAACCAATGTGTTTTGAATATCGTCGTTATCCAAACTTTTACCACCAGTGTAGTACCACCAACCAGTTGTTGTGTCTAGCACCCAAAGTGGCAAACTATATTTTTCGGTGTCAAACTTTAAGGCTTTATCAATAATTTGATTGTTCAAACTGTTAATAAGTTCAGCAACTTCGGTGGTTGTTGCACCACTACTTTCAACCGAAATATTAAGTTTAACACGCAACAACGCAGGTGTTTTACTTTCCTGGAATTTAACAGAAGCATAGGTTTTAATCTGCATTCCAGGCATTAATCTAACATTGTTTATGGTAAAAGGCAATTCTGCCCCATCTGGCAAAATTGTTCCATCAGTTCTTTCAGTAATGTTTACAACAACTGGGTCACCCAAAGTAACAACTGTTTCTTCACGATCAGTTGATGCAAACCACGCAAAAGTTGCGCCTGTAACCAACGAAATGGCTAAAAGCACACTTAAAACTATTATTAAGCTTGTGTATTTGTTTATTTCCTTAGAAAATTTCATGTTTCTCCCATCAAACTTTTACATAAGCATAATTACACATCTTACTCTCTAATAGTATATTAAATTTTTAGGTTTTAGTAAAATAAAATTCCCTAAATATATTTTATTATTATATATATATTTATTTAATTTTTTGTAACTTTTGCTTTTTATATTTCAACCCATCAGTTTTATAACATTTATATTTAACTATTTAGCCAATTTTGTGGGGCGTCAACCCAAAGTAAACCTGCAAAACCACCATCATAACTTAAACTTTCAACAGTAAAAGTTAAATAACTCATGCCAGAATTGTTTTCAACGTTTAAAACACCACTTTTAAGTTCAACTTGTTCACACAAAAGAATATTGCTGGTTTCATCAACAATGTTGCAATAATACAAATATCCATCAGTGCCAAGTTTCCAGTTACCATGCTCAGCTAATTCAATTTCAACACTCTCACCATTTGCTTTTGTTAATGTTGCTTTACCCCTTACAACTTGCCTTGTTTTTAAGTTTGAAACATCCAATTTCACATTTTGAGTGTAAGTAACACCAGTTAATGTATTGCTTAAAACTTTAACACTAACATTATTGCTTTTATTTTCCAAAACTTTAAGCGAAACATTGCTTAACATCATCTGCTTGTTTTCGTTAAAAAATTGTTTATTGTTTTGCCACAAACCAATAAACGCACCAACAATAAAAACCAATAACAATAATACTACAAAAAACATCGCAATCAAGCCATAATTCCACTTTTTTAAGGTGTAGATTTTATCTTTTAAAACTAGCACATTTTCATTGGTTTTAATGCTTAAATTGTTGTTTGAATTTTGATTTTTTTTGCTTGAATTTAATTCATTTTTTTGCGTTAACGCCAAGCCAAAATCCTCCTTTAATTTAATAAAAACACAAGTTTTATTCACTTATAATTTTTAACATTTTGGCGTTTTATTATTCAAAATTTAACAACATTATTGCAACAAAAAAACCTGCAATTTTATTTGCAGGTTTTAAATTAATCAGCAAGTTTTCCCCATGTTGGGTTACTGAAATTTTGTAATGGATTTTCAACGTTCATAATTTGGATTGCACTAACAATATAATCAATGTTAATATCTTTGTTTGCAAACACGTTTGTTAGTTTTGTGCTAATTCTAATTTGACCATTAATAAAGGTGTGAACATCTCCATCATATGCTGTTTTTGCTCTGATTTGGCCATCAATATTTTCACTAAACACCCACCATTTTCCGCCATCTTCTTCACCAAAATCAACTTCAACCCAGTCAGTAGAAATTGGAGTTGGGGTTGTGCTACCATTATCAAATTCAACCAAGCCTTCTGTAACAATGTCACCACCAAGGTCGGTTAATGCGTTTGATGTTACTTTTAGTTTTGCCCTTACAAAAGCTGGTGACGAAGGTTTGCCTTCCATACCCATAACAAAACCAAGTTTTAAGTTTATTTTTGTTCCTGGCAAAATGTCAACTTCATCAAGTGGCAAGGTTACAGTTCCTTGTGCCACACTCATATCGTCAGTAATATAAATTTCAACAGGGTCAGAAAGTGTTACCCCTAACATTTCGGAAATAATACGAGTGTACCAAGCAAATGTTACACCTGCAACCAACGTTAGAAGCAATAATGCACTTAAAACAATTATTATAATTCGTTGCGAATTAACTAAGTTGTCGCTTTTTTCTTCAAACATACTATCTCCTTTTCTAAATTTTACAATAAATTTTAATAAAACACTAACATTTTTAACAAAAATACAATTTGTTTATGAACCAGCAGGATTACATGTTGGGCATGGTGTGCTAGCACCAACAACCTTTGTTCCACATGTTGCACAGTCCCTAACATCATAATCAGCAATTCGTTGAACCCACTCATCTGGTGCATAATCTGCCCAATCTTCGTGTGTTTTATAAGCTTCGTAATAACGTTGAATTGCATATACTGTTAAAGTGAATTTAACTGGTTGATTTTTATCAATATTATCAATACCATTAGTTACAACAATACCTGTGTTGAATGTTGCTGTAACATCTGGACTAATATATCCAACATAATAATAACAATCATCAGCAGAACTATAAATCCAACTTTGTTTACCATTAGCTTCGTGTTCAGCTGTTATGTGTAAGAGTGGTTCAACAACATGATAGTTGTCAACTTGATAATCTGTTGTAAGCTTTACCTTTATATAAGCTTCATCAGTATTTTCAGCACATTTTATGGTTGTAGGCATATCGTTATACATTTTATTTGGTTCCAAAATATCTCCCGGAACAGCAAGTGTTGTTTGAACATCTAAGCTAATATCTCCAACAATAAAAACTTTTGTTCCTACTTCACTTTCACCAAACCAAGCCGAAGTTATAAAGTAGAAAATTAAAAAACACAAAACAGCAATAATAAGCAAAGATGTCATTTTGTTGAAACGACTTCCAAGATTGTTATATTCAAAAACATTTTCTTCCATAATCTTTGCCTCCTTTTGTTATTTTGTGTTTCACATTTATAAAATAATTTTAAATATTTAAAATTTGTTATCTTGATTTAAGACAGCTTTTCTAATAAACCCTTATAAAAAATGTGATGTGCGCAAATTTGTTTTGCGTATTTAAAATTTGTTATTTCAAATTCAAGTAATTATTCTAATAAATCCTTATTTTTAAAATGTGATGTGCGCAGTTTTAAATTTGCGAGTTTAAAATTTTAAATCGATGTACAAAATTTATTTATTAGCAATAGCAAATTTTCAACTGTTTGAACGAAGTGAGTTTTGAAAAATTTGTTATTGCGAGAAAATTCAAATAATTTAAAAAGTTATTTAAAATTTTTTAAAGCAAATTTAAAACAAGCACTACTTCCATGCAGTCCATTGTTGCAAGAAAGCAGCAGTTAAAACTCCAAATGGTTTATCAACGGCATCAACCGGATTTTCAGGTGTGTCAACTTGATAAGCATTACCGGAATATGCCACAATTTCTGCCCTAACAAACACAAACACTTTTGAACCTTGCATACCCTCAGTTAAACCAGTCAAGCCGGTTGCAACGTTTTGTGTTGCACCACCAGCAAGTTGTGAATTGTAAAACGAATTAAAATAGTTTTGGTCATTAATTAATTCGTGGTCGTACAAATTAACCCAACCAGTTTGTTCAACTTTTAATGCACTAGTTGAAAGTATACTATAAGCGCCTTGCAGTTCATTTTCTTCGTGATCATACAAAATTTCGTCGTTTGTTGCAACAACCAAACATCTAACAATTCCTGGAATATTGCCGGTGTTTTTAATTTTTATATCAATAGGAATTGTTGTGTTTAATGTGTTTGGCATTGTTGTTTGTAAAATTGTGCCAACCAAATAGGTTCCATCTTCTTGCTTGGTTCCATTAATTACTGTGTCACCACTATAAATTTCAATGCCAACTTCACCTATTGTTCCACCATCATCTTCTTTTGTAAAAGAATCAGTAAACCAAGCAAAAGTTACACCTAAAACAATCATAAGTGCAAACACAATAGAAACAATCACAAAAAGTATGTTTTCAGATATTAAATTTTTTTGTTTGTATATCTTCATAAAGTACACACTATCCCTTATTGTAATTTTACGTTTTTTTAAATTTTTTGTAAAGCAAATACATTAGTTGATAACGTTAAAAAATAGACATATAGTTTTTTACTATATGTCTATTTTATTATTTGCAATTTTGCTTTAACTATATACCACAATAAACATTGCTAAAACAATGCAAACAGTAATAATTATGATATTGTCTTTAATTAAATCTAACAACACTCCAAGATATGGAAAATGACAGATAACCACACCAACAAAGTTTTTGTCGGTAACAGTTTCACGTGTTCCCAAATTTTCTTTTGCATCACCTTGGGTTTTTAATGTTACCTTGTTTCCATAAACTTGTTTTTCAACAACTCTGTGAGTTACATTATTTTCGCCAGCTTTAAATGTTACAATGTCACCAACTTCAACATCTTGAATTGGAATATGTTTAACCATAACAACAGTATCAACCGGCAATGTTGGAGTCATGGAACCCGTTAAAATATTTAAAAATTTATATCCCATAGCAAAAGAAGCAACCAATGTTATTAGTGCTGCCAAGCATATATTTTTAATAATTATTAAAACAGATTTTACAATTATATTTTCTCTTTTGTAAATTGATTTTCCCATTAAGCCCTACCAAATTTATTTGTTGAGTTTATGCCTTTATAAAGCCAATTTTTTAATTAATCACATAAATCAAATTCAACCTTGAAAACGTGGAATTAACCACGTTTTCAAAAGCCAAATTTGTAACAATATTAGTATATACGTTTAAGCGTTTTTTTACAATCAAAATTTAGTTGTTTACGCTTTCCAAGTATAACCTGTCAACTGCCATTCAAACACTGGGTAACCATTGTTAATTGATGTATTATCGTTTTTGTAAATGCTACCCAAGCTTGTTGTAAGCGATGTTACAAGACTTGTTTTGTTTGCACTGTTAGATACACCAGTTAAAGCTTTGGTTGTATCGCCATGTGCACCATAAGCAATATTGATTGTACCATAAACATAGTAGTAATCGCTATTATAATAATTTGAAACGGTTGCCCTTGAATCGTCAACTGCAACAATTGTACCAAATTTATTATCAGTGCCACCACCAGGTTTTGCTGTTCCACCAGAAACTGAAACAGTTCCTAGAACAACATAACAATTATCAACTGAATTTGAGTTTGTTGAAGAGTTGTCACAAACTATACCTGCACCATAATGGGTTGCAGAACCATTTGCTAAACCCGAAACATACAACTTATCAATAATTGCATAACAAGTTGAAACAGTTCCATCACCCAAGTTATCGGTATCCATGTTATTAACAACAATACCAGCAGCTTTTGCTTGAATTGAACTTTCAAATGCTTGTGCCGTAATATTTCCTGTGCTGTAACAATAAGAAATTTGACTATAGTTAAATATTGCAATACCACCAACAAATACGCCATTTAATTCGCCTGTGTTGCCACAATTTTGAACAACTGCATTTTTGTTGTTTACGCTTACAATACCAGAAACATAGGATTTCATATTGCTAATTTCGGTATATTTCTTAATCAACATATTGTTTACTGAATTAATAATTGTTCCATTATTTTCAACTGCAATACCTGCAATACGTTGATCGTCTAATGGATAGTATAACAATTCGCCATCTTTTCCACTTAGAGTATATGGTTTTGTTTGAACATTTTCAATTCTACCATTGTTAACAATTGTTATACCACCCATTCTAACAGCTCTATATGAACCAGAGCCTGAGTTAATACCCACTTTTAAGTTTTTAACAACACCATTAGCGCCAATTTGCCTAATTAAAGCAACTTGGTTTAACTGACGGAATGCAAAACGAACATTGTTTAGTGAATATCCATCACCATCAATTGTTCCGTTAAACACATTACCACTCTTTCTTCCAATTACAAAGTCTGTAACATTTTGGCTTAAATCGGTTTCGCTTAATGTGATGTGTTTACCGAACTTAAAGTAGCTATCTAAGTAGTAATCAATGTTAATAACATGTTTAGATTCTTCTAACATATAAGGATCTTCAGCTGTTCCACTACCAGAAGCGAATATCCAACATTCACCTGTTTCAGATTCGCTATAAGCAGAAGTAATTTCTAGGTCGTTAATATCATCTTTAATATAACTTAACACACTAACATCATATGAACCCATTGTTTGAATTTTAAATCTGTTAGTACCTGGTTTTAAGTTTGCAATAACAGGAGTTGTGCTAGTGTTATAGTAAATTCTAACCCTTGTCCATGTGTTATTTGATGCATTTGTCCAACCAATTTCACCTGTTGAAGAAATTACATACAAATTAGATGGAGTTAAAGGAACTTCAATTGCAACTTCGTTAGAGTTGTTACTCATTGAATATTTACCTTCAGCCGAATCATACAATCTATCTTCACCGTAAACTTGACAATAAACTGAGAATTCTTGACCAAATGGGTTTGGTTGATCAGGAGCCAATGCATCTAAATCTGCAACAGCCTGAACATTAAACATAATGTAATTTGCATCCATTGAATAATAAGAATTTTCATCAGGAGTTGAGTAAGAATCAAATGCACTGAATGTGTGTTCTTTTATAACTTCACCATCTTTATTATACTTTCTTACAGTAAATTGATAATATCTTGCATTTGTTACTCTTGCAACAGCCACATTGTTAATAGGAGCATCGTTTTTAGTACCAATACTTAAATCGGCAACCGGAGTTGGCAATTTAAAGAATGTCATACTTGCAGGTGCAGAACTAAACCAGCAATAGTTACCAAGGTCAGCAAAGATATCTTCTTCATCTTCGCCTTCGCCACCTTCTTCACCTTCGTCAGGTTCTGTTGGTCCACCTTCCACAGGTGGTGCCTCTCCAGGACCTTCACCACCCTCACCTTCTTCGCCTTCACCTTCGGTTTCATCTTCAAAGTCGGTTTTTGTTACATATCCGTTTGAACCAAGATATGAAACTTCAATTTTATAATATCCGCTTGGAACATCTTCGTCTGTTCCAACCAATCTATAACCTTCTGGGCTGTTTACTGCTGCTGTAATATCATATTCTTCATCAATAATAACAGTACCAGACTGATCTGTTTCGTTTGCCAAACGTTGAAGTTTTACTGTAACACCTGTTGCAATAGCATAGTTAAGGTCGGTGTTATTCCATTTTATTACACCATCTTCAACACGAAGAAGTGGTCTTTCTAAACGTTTTGCCAAAATTTCAATACAATATTCACCGTTTAGATATTCTTCTGATTCGCTGCCAGGAATTGCCCTAATTCTAATATTAAACACTTCATTTCCAAATGCTTCAGGAGCTTTGAATTCCAAATACCTAAAGTTATCTTCAGAAACTAATGAATAACCATATTCTGTTTCACCTTCTTGAAGTTCATCATCTAATCTGTAAACTTCATATTCATAACCACCTTCAACTTCACGCCATGAAAGTTTTCCGTTTTTCATAACAACATCTTGCGGTGGAAGTAGTCGTTTATAGAAGTGTGATTGATCTGGATCACCACTTACAAAGTAGTTTTGAGCACCAACAACTTCGTTAGAATCAATTGTTCCTAATGGAGAAACTTTGATTGCATATTCTAATCTGTTTCCTTCTGCATCTGTTGCAGGATATAGTAACGAATCTAAGTCATAGTAGCAATATCTTTCCTCATAAGTTACTGTTTCAGTATCTAATGATTCAAATTCGTATTCTCCTTCTTTTCTACACAAAATTTCAACACTATACATTGTTGCTATTTCTGTAACACCAGCGCCATCATCATAAGAAACTCTTTCCCATCTAAACTTACCACCAACAAGCGACATTGTTGTGATTTTACCAAACTTATGAACTTTAAACGTTGCTTCGCCAGTAACAGTATTAACTGGGGCAGAAGTTGACGAAATTTTGGTTATACCATTACCAATTGCACGGCTTGTTACGTAATAACTACCTTGTGGGAAATATCCATTTTCAATAAATGAATACATAAAGTAACCATTTTCAACTTTTACAAAGCTATAATGTGGATTTTCTTCATCAGCACCAGCTGGTGTAAGAGTTATTAATTGTGCAACCTTTTTAGGGTCTCCTGTTGGGTTTTCAGCACTTTCATTAAATTGATATGTTGCGCCAAGTGCTGTACTCCAAATTCTAATTTCTTGGCTAACAGCTGTTTGAATTGTGCTAACAGCCACATTACCATTTGTCACCATAATGCTAGGTTTTGCCAACATTTCAACTTCGCAACTATGGTCGTAATTACTAGTGAAGTAAACACCACTTGTCGAAGATCCAGAATCTGCTGTTCCTAACGCTTTAACTTTTAATGTATAAACATAGCCAGTTTCAATTCCAATATCCACAACTGGAACTTTAAAGTAGGCATTAACACCACTTGTTTCAGTCATACTTTGTTCATATTTTGATCTATTTGAAGAATTGATATAGAATTCCAAATCTTCTTTTTGTGCATCCATACAATCTGCAATAATTAAATAATCTGTAGTATAACCTGTTTCCATAAATACTTTTGCAAAGTATAAGTGGTCAGCATAAACCATTGTTACTTTTCCTTCAACCGGATAAACACCACCAACAGGGGTTTGTGGAGGTGGTAATTTGTAACCAGTAATTGCGGACGAATAGTTTCCATTTAAAACAAGAAATACTTCCTGATTAAAATCTCCTCCCATTCCGGCACCACCACCCTCAGGAGGCATTTCTCCACCACCTTCCATAGGATCTTCTAAAATTTGCGTGGTATATCTCCCGTTATATAGTGACATAATCTCTCCACCACCTTCAGGAGGCATTCCACCATCACCCATGTCTCCACTACCAGATGATGAACGAGATCCCCCCATAAATCTAACTGCCAATGTATATGGATTATTTAATGTAGAGAAGTTGAAGTCATAATAATAAATAAGTTCTTTTTTAACTTCATCTAATTCAATTTTTAGAACAGTTTGGTTTTGATAAACTTTATTATTTATTCTAACTTCCAAATTCCTAAACAATTCCAAATTTTGCATCATTGAATTTTCAGCCGCAGGATCACCCTTAGCTGCCAACAACAAACTAGAATATTTTTCCGAAATAAATTCGGCACCATTATTTAAATCTTTCAAATAAGCATTAGTCAAAGGAATAGACCAACTCAAATAGCCGTTTCTAACTTTAAATTTACCACCTAGGGAATTTGCCTTTGGCGCTTTATATAATGTTTTAGTAATTGGTTCTGCAATACTTGAACTTAAACAATTTGAGCCATCTCCAACTGTGTAAATTTTTACTGTATAATAGCCACTAGGATATTTTGTTTCATCATCAAAATCTATACTTGCGTGCGTTGTTGTAAAACTTTCACAACTTGCATCATCTTCAAGTTCATCAGCTTTTCCTTCATAAATTTCAATCTTATAAGCAGTTCTTCCATCAACTTCATCCCAAGAAGCAACACCATTAACTGTATAAATTGAAGATGGGCTTGCTAAAACTTTTGTTTCAAAACTTCCATTTCTACCACTTGTTAGGTATGCCATCTCAGAAATTGTTGCAGTTGTACTACCTTCTGAAACAATATAGAATGTATATTCTGCAGCAGGAATATTGGTTGGCATCATAACACCACTTTCACCAGCGTTATTTCCACTTGCAAAATACCCATCACGTTCAGCATCATATTTGTCGCTAAAAATTTTATTCATTTCGCCACTTTCGGAACGAATGATGTATCCTGTTGCATTGTCAACTTTATCCCAATAAATATAACCTTCGCTAAGATAAGGAGCAAAAACCCCTTCTAATTTTTGAACCAACAACTCACCTGACAACTCGCTATCACCATAAATAATTGTTGTATCATCACCAGGTTCTTTAATTGCTTTAATTCGAATTCTATGGTTTAAGGTATCCATTATGATTTCATCATTAATTTTTCTTGCATCCATTTGATCTGTGAACGAATCATAAATCACAGTTTCAAATTGAGGTTCATCTGTTCCTTCTTCGCCAGCGCCTTCATCTACTTGTTCGGGCGCATTAGGATCTACTGGATTTTCTGGATCTTCTGGAACTGGATCTTCTGGAACTATTTCAACTTGCCTTGAATAAGTTGCAAGTTCACCATCAATATAAATTTGATATTGAACACCTTCTGCACCTTCATGTGTCCAATTTAAGTATCCATTTGTACTATAAAACTCTGTAACAGGATTTAATAATTCAAACTTTTGACAATAACTTTCTCTTGGACTTAAAATGTAGTCTCCGGAATTTAATTTACCAACAACACCAAACCAAATTTTATATAATCCAGGCGTAAAATCTTCATCGTTAGGATATGTTACATAATACTCTGTTGCAGCTTTATCTAATTCGGTTGTATATAAATATTTGTCAGCACCTTCGGCAGGCTCAACTGCTTCATATGCAACTTTAATTTTTGATGCCCTGTTGCCACCTTCATTATTTGCATTGTTCAAAATAAGTTTATTTTCTGCTCTAACATATTGATTTAAACTTAGTGCCGACAAAATTGTAACACTTATTGGATTTTCACAAACATCTCCGTTAATAAATCCATACGCTTTTTCACCAGAATCTTTTGTTCCTTTTGCAGAAATATTAAACTTAAATGTTCCAGAAACAGTTTTTCCATACTCAAACGCAATTGCTGTTGTAACAGCATTGTCGGTTTTTAAGTTGATTGCTCTGGTAATAACTTCTTCGCCAACAAGTTCTTTATCGGTTAAATCCCCACCAGATGTTTTAATAACTTCGTAGTAGAAGCTGTTTAAATCGTTTCCGTAGTTATAGTTATAATCTGTAACTTCTTGTAAAGGGGTCCAAGTAAATCTATATTCAGAATGAACAATTGTTGCATCAATAGATGTTTCAGTTATTTTAAAACCTTTAACATCTGGAAGTTTTACAACTGTAAATATATCCGTTTTTTCACTACTAATTGCACCTTGTTTTTTTGCAACAACTTGAACTTTTGTGTTTACATCTTTTTGCAACACAAATTTACCTTCTGTTTTTAGTTGGTTAAAGTCAATTGTTGCAACATCAGTATCTGCGATAACTAAATTATCGTTAATATAAACATCGTAAGTTGTGCTTTCTGCTTTTGTCCAGACAACTTCACCATTTAAAACTTTAACACCAATTTCATCTTCATTTAGCTTTTCAATTGCTTCAATAATTAATGGTGATTTACTATCAATTAATTCTTTGTTGTTACCAACTCCGTAAATACTAAATGTGTAACTACCTGGATCTATCAATGGTAATTCATACAAATCAAGTTCTGTAATAGATGTTGTTGAACCTTCTGCCGGCACCTCAACAGGAAGACCTTCTATTAACAAAATCCCATAATCGGCTACCGTTGTGTTTGTAATTTCAATTGTATAACTTGTAGGAAGATTTTTTCTTGAATTTGTAATAACTAATTTATTGTTTACAATACTAACTGAATTTGGAATTTCCAAAATTGTAACAGTTATTGATGTGTTAACATTTGAATTAATATAACCTTCTAAAACATTTTCGCTTGTTCCAACAGCATAAACTCTAAATGAATAATCACCATTTGCAGTATATTCAAAATCATCAAAATCTAGGGTTAATCCTGTTATTATTTCTTTTTTATTGCCGTTTCCATCAACAACAACATATTTTGTTGCATTTGCAACTGCATCCCAACTAAATGTGTTGTTTTCAATTTTAAAGTTTTGAACAGTTGGAAGTTTTGTTATTTTTAAAACACTTGAAGGGTCACTATTTAACATGCCTTCAACACTTGAAACAATATAAATTGAATATTGTCTGTTTACTTCAAGTCCACTAATTGAACAACTCATTGTTAAATCAGCATTCATAGCGTTAACGGTTGTTAATAGTGTGTAAGAGCTTGCATTGTCTGGTGTTAATGTTCCATAAACCAAATAATTTGCAGTTACATCAACTAATGGATTCCATGTAACTTCACCATTTTTAACCATTACACCACTTACTGTTCTTGCTCTTGAAACAACATAATCATCACAATAAGCACCAGTAACTGAACCAACGTTATCACCTAACGCTCTAATTCTAACAGTAACATCTTCATCAACTGCAAATTTACTTAAATCAAATTCATAAATTTTTGTTTGAACAGTAACAAAGATTTCGTCACGTGTGCCATATTTAATACCAAGTTTGTAACCACTTGGAGTATCTCCCTCAGCATCTTGCCATGTTAGTTGATTGTTTACAATTTGCAGGCCTGTTGGTTTGTTAAGTTTTCTAAATTCAATTTCGGTTGGGCTTGAATTTACGTAGCCTGCTGTTTCGGTTGCAGAATTTCCAACTGCAACAATCTTAACAGCGTAAACACCAGCCGGATAAGATTCGGATAAATTAATTTCAGTGTATTGATAGCCTGTATATAAATCAGGTTCAGCCATATCTTCTGTGTAAATTGATAGGTTGTAGCCTGTTGAATTTTCAACTGCTGGCCAGGTTAATTTATAGTTTGAAAGTTCGTTATGATCAGCAATACTAACAACTTTTAAATCACCTTCTGCCACCATTGGCAATTTGATTACATTAATTGTACCAAAATCACTACTTATGTAATTTCCACTTGTAGGAACAGTTTTAACTTTTACAACCAATTCGCCGGCAACACCTTGCAAGTTGTCGCAACTTGTTTCGGTTGTTTCAGCAAATTCATCATCTTCACCAATATATATTCTATATTTTGCGCCGTTTGTTCCATTCCAAACCAACACACCATTTTCAATGCGTAAGTTTGTTGGTGCATCAAGCCTTGTTACTGTAAATTTTGTTGGGCTAGATGAAATAATTCTAACATCGTCACCCACAGCAACAGCATAAATTTCGTTTGTTCCATTAACTGGGTTTGCAACAGCAACACTTTGTTTGCCTTCAACTTTACCAATTAATCTGTAATTTCCATCGTTAAATTTAACGCTATAATCTAATGCATTTTCAACACCATCAAATTTAACAACGTCGTTTTCAACAGCAAATGATGCTGCACTAATTTTAGGAAGTTTTGTGAACACAAATTCAATTGCGTTTGCTTTACCACTTGAAATAGTTGTTGTTCCATTTCCAACAGCAACAATTTTTACGTTGTGTTCGCCTGCTTCAAGTTGAGTTGTGTCAATTTTATAGGTGTTTGTTGCGCTTGAATTTACAAAGTAATCGTTAACATAAACTGAATAACTTGCAACTTCTGCAATTTCGCCCCAATGAACAGTACCATCGTTATTAACAGCACTAACTTCTGGATTAACAATTTTTGTTATTGTTAATTCTGTATCAAACAATGTTCCGTTTGCCATTGTAATGTTTTCTGTTACTTGACCAATTGGTCTAACAAAAATCTTAAATGTTCCATATGCTGGAATTTGTTCAGCAAGGTCAACACTTGTTGTTTCGTTTACAATATATTTCTTATCAGTTTGAGAAACCAAAATGATTGCATACTTGCTAGCTTGTGCAATTCCGTCAATAGTCATAATATTGTTGGAAATTTCTGCTTCACCAATTGTTCCAAGTCTGCGAAGATTTATTGTTGTTGAACCTGCTGAAATTGTGTTTGAAGCATCACCAAGTGGTGTTATTTCAATTGTGTAGTCAACATTAACACTAAATCTATCGTCAATTTCAACAAAGTTTTCAGTTATAACAAATTCTTCAGTATCACCAATTTGTGGTGTAACTTTTACCTTATAACTTGTTGCACCCAAAATTGCTGGGAATGTAACAACACTTTCACCTAGCACACCTTCTTCATCAACCCTTTCGTTGTCTAGGGTTAACACGCAGTTTGCTAGTTTTGTGATTTTATAATTTTCTGAATAGTCAGAAGCAAACAGTTTAACTCCATTTTCATCTTCTGTGCTTGGACTTACTGCTGCAACTTGAACGTTATACTCACCAGGTTCAGTTTCGTTTAAAACATAAGAGTTTGTTTGTGGCATAACAACAAGTTCGTTTCCATTAACTTTTATGCTATATTTTGTTGCTAGATTATGAGCATCCCAAGTAACAACACCATTGTTTGCAGTAATATTTGTTACTTGTGCATATTTTAAAAATTTATATTCTTCCGAATAATCACCATCAGAATAAGCTTCGCCATCACCAAGTGGTTTAACTTTTACTGTGTGAACTTCGTTTAAAGCTAATTCAACATTATCATTAAAAATTGGGAATTGAATAAAATGTTCAGTGGTTGAAGTTGATGGGTCGGTGCAAGAATAATCAGTTCCATCAATGTTAACCAAATATTTTTGGGTGTTTGGTGCATTTTTGAAAATGATTGATTTTGAAGCTGGGTTATATGCTATACCTGAAACAGAACTTAGTTTAACAGGGTCTGGTTTAACTTTAACAATTAATGAAGCTTGTAAATCGGTTCCATCAATTTTAAATGTTACAGTTACTCCCGAAACGTTAACTAACGATGCTGTAATTGTTAGTGTTCCTTCAATTGCTTCAAAGCTGGTTTGACTAACACTAACAGTTGTAGGGTCGCTTACAACAACATCAACTTTCGTACTGGTTGAATCTGGTGGAGCAATTGTGTATTTTACATCAACAGTGTCCCCCACATACAAAACAGCCTCCGTTTTATCAATTGTAATTCCTGTAGGCTTTATTTTTTTAGAGCAAGAACAGCCAAGGAATAACACACTTGACAAAACTCCAACTATTAAAAGTGATAAAGTTCTTAATTTTTTAAATTTTCCCATAATTTTCACCCAATTAATATATTTTTGATGATATTATTCGACATAATCACTTGTATTTTACCAAAAAAGTTTTAAACAACAAAACGAAATTATAACAATATAGTTAATTTAATATATTTATTAAATATATTATTGCAGTTTTTAAGGGGTTTTATGTGAATTAAAATACAAAGAAAAAACACAAAGAATTATTTTAACTCTTTGTGTTTTGTTGTTTTTACTAACCTTTTAAATTAATTCCATTAGTTTTGAAATGTTCAACAAGTTTGTTGCTAAATTTTTCAATATCGCTAGATTCCAATGTTCTATCCATTGCGCCAATAACAAAGTTGAATGTGTATGCTTTTTCGTTAGCCATTTGTTCCTTGTTTTCGTAAATATCTTTTAACGAATATTCCATTGTAAGTTTTGTTTTGTATGTTTCAATAATGTTTCTTAAAGTTGCGTAGTTAACACTGTTTGGAACCAAGAATGTAAAGTCAAGTGCAACAGTTTGATATTTACTTACTTTAACTCTTTCAGTTTTAACTTCTGGTGCATTACATAATTTTTCAAAATCAAGTTCTAGGCACACCAAATTATGTTTTGGAGTAATACTTGATTTAACTTGTGGATGTGCAACACCCATCTCACCAATAACTGTTCCATTGTTTAGAGTAATAACGTTACTGTTAACTGGGTGATAGTAATTTGAAACTTCACCACTAACATAGTTAACAGTTGTTCTTACTAACGATTCACAAACATTTTCTAACATTGATTTAAGTTCGAAATAAAGGTCTTTTTCAGTCTTTTTTGTGCTTGCCAAAACAATGGCTAAAACATGATTTTCTTTTGCTAAATTTTTATCGTTTAAACCACTAACAACTCTGCCAATTTCACACATTCTTACATCTTCAAAGTTGTTTTTGTTATCGTTAACAAAACGTAAAAGTGTTGGAACAAGTTTGCTTCTAATACCTGCTTGACCACTGTTAGATGTGTCCAACAAACTTAAATAACTTTGTGCTTCAATGTGGTTTGTTTTGTTGAAATCTGCATAATTCCAAATGTGTGAATGAACTTCGCTAACACCATATTTTTCAGCAAACAAACGTTTAACCTTATATTCTAAAACATGTTCTTTACTTTGTTCAACAGGCATCAAATTAAAGTTCATGCTTGTTGGAACAATGTTGTCATAGCCATACATTCTTAAAACTTCTTCAATTAAATCTTCTTTAATTGAAACATCTTTTGTTCCACGCCAAGATGGAACACAAACTGTTAATTCTGTTCCATCAGTTTCAATTTCAAAACCTAATGCTTTCAAAATTGAATCAACTTTTTGTTGTGGCAATTCAACACCACTACGTCTGTTTAAAAATTCGTAACTGATTTTTATTGTGTGTTTTGGATATTTAAAGTTGTAAACATCAGTTAAACTGCTACTAACTTTAATACCACCATCAATTTCTTTTAAAATTTTAACAAGTCTAGCAATTGCAATTGGGGTTGTTTCTGGGTCTAAACTTTTTTCGTAACGAATTGAAGCATCGGTAGAAAGTCCAATTTTGTGAACAGTTTTTCTGATTGCAACAGCATCAAACACTGCACTTTCTAACAACAATGAATTTGTTTCGTCGGTAATACCAGATTTTAAACCACCTTTAATTCCAGCAATTGCGACTGGTGCTCTGTTTTCATCACAAATAACCATAGAACCCGGAGCAATTGTGTGTGTTTCACCTTCCAAAGTCAACATATCAACTGGTTGTTCAGGTTCAACAACTGTAATACCTTTAACAATGTTATGGTCGAACGCATGCATTGGTTGACCAAGTTCTAGCATTAAGTAGTTTGTCATGTCGGCAAGTAAGTTAATATCACGCATTCCGCAGTAATTAAGCCTTATTTTCATTGTCATAGGGCTACGTTTTTCGGTTACGTTATCAACACTTATACCACTATAACGGTAACAATTTTTTGTTTCAACTTTTATATCTAATTTTTCTAAACCATCATATTTTGTTAAGTCTTCAACTTGCAGTGATTTTAATTCACGACCAAAAATTGCAGCAAATTCACGTGCAATACCATAGTGTCCCCAAAGGTCTGGACGGTTTGTTAAACTTTTGTTATCAATTTCAAAAACAACGTCATTCATTGGGTAAATTTGGCTAAGTGGTGTACCCATTTTTGCATCGGTTACAATATCCATAATTCCACTGTTATCTGAACCAATTTCAAGTTCACTTTCGCTACAACACATACCAAAACTTTCAACACCAACAAGTTTTGCCTTGCCAATTTTGTGACCGGTAACCATTCCACCAACTTGTGCAAATGCTGTTACCATGCCAACTCTAACATTTGGTGCACCACAAACAACTTGAACTGGTTCTGGGCTTCCATCGTCAACTTTCAAAATGTGAAGATGGTCACTTTGTGGGTGGTCGTTAACTTCCAAAATGCGTGCAAGCACAACATTTTTTGTGTTTTCACCCATATAATAAACATCTTCAATTTCGGCAGTTGCAAGGTTAAAACGTTTAATCAATTCTTCGGTTTCAATACCGTTTAAATCAACGAATTCTTTAATCCAATTAATAGAAATTCTCATTTTATACTCCTTAAATGTTTAGTTTGAAAGGCTTTAATATTTTTAAATTTCCGCTATTTAAAGCCCTAATATCGTTTAATCCAGATTTGATCATAACCAATCTGTCAAAACCCAAACCAAACGCACAGCCACTATATTCTTCGCTATCAATTCCTGCCATTTTTAAAACGTTTGGATGAATCATACCACATGGGCAAAGTTCAATCCAGCCACTGCCACCACAAGTTGGACAACCCGTCCCACCACAGAATGGGCACTTAACGTCCATTTCAAAACTTGGTTCGGTAAATGGGAAGAAACCAGGGCGAAGTCTAACTTCGACTTCCTTTTTGAACACTTTTGAAAGCATTTCTTTCATGAAGTAAATTAAGTTTGCAACACTTACGTTTTTATCCACAATAACACCTTCCATTTGGAAGAATGTGTTCTCATGCCCAGCATCAAGTGCTTCATTTCTGAAACAACGACCAGGGAAAATAACCTTGCAAGTTCCTTTATACTTACTTAAAATTCGGTTTTGACCAGCAGAAGTATGAGTTTTTAACACTTGACCATTGTTAAGCCAGAAAGTGTCTTGTGTGTCACGTGCTGGATGAGTGCTAGGAACGTTTACAGCATCGAAGTTGTTAAATTCAGTTTCAACTTCGTTTCCCATATCAACAACAAATCCCATTGAAACAAACACATCTTCAACTTCTTTTTGAATAACTGTTCTTGGGTGCAAACTTCCAACACCACTGTTAACAGGAAGTGTGATATCAATTTTTTCAGTGTTTGCAATTTCAGCATTCATTTTTTGTTGTTCCAAGGTTACACTTAGTTCGGTCAACTTTGCTTCAATTTCGTTTTTAACAGCATTAATTTTCATACCCATTTCACGTTTTTGTTCGTTTGGAACATCTTTAAGTAGTGGCATAAGCATGGTAACCAAGCCTTTTTTACCCATATATTTTAAACGTAGTTCTTCCAAACTTTTTTGGTCGGTTACATTTAAAACATCGGCATCAAATTGTTTTTGGGTTTCTTCAATTTTTTGTAACATTTTTCTCTCCTTTTAAAAAACAAAAAACGCCCTAAACATAGGACGTTTTAATTTAACGTTGTACCACCTAATTTTATCAAAATTTCTTTTGACCTTATTAGCAATTTTTACGGTTTTGTTCCGGCACCTACTTACTTTCTCGTAGAGCAACTCCAATGCTGAAATTCACAATTTACCCTGAACATAGTTGGCTCTCAGTCGGTGACCAACCTTCCTTATATGAAAAGTAAAAGCTACTTACACATCTTCATAGTTTTTATTCAACTGTTTATTGTTATAACACTTAAAATTTTTTATGTCAATGCAAAAGCAAAAATTTAAATTCTATTAATTAAAAATTTTGTCTATATGGTAATTCAACCTATCAATCAACATTGCAATAGCATAACCATCAATGGTTCTGTGGTTTGCTTCCACATTAAAGTTTACAAATTTTTTACCATCAACGTCTTTAATTTTATCCCAACCAAATCTTGGTATAAAATCGTCAGGATCACCAGTTTTTGGGTGTGCCAATTCAGTAACTTCCATCCAAGGCAAACAAGTGATGTAGCCAATACATTTGTTATCTCTTTTGATTGGGCTATATAACGAATTTTGTGCATCGTCAAGTTCTTTTGCCCTTTTGCAAAACTCTATAACATCATCCTTATACTCAACATCAACAAATCTAATGTTTCTTTCCCCTTTTCTAAGACAAACAAAGTTTATCCATGTATGGTCATCAACAATAATTTCACCATCAACAACCCTAATGTTAAAATCTTCAACATCTTGTAATGCCTTAAATAAGGCATAGCCTAGTGAGAAATAAAAAGAAACGCCTTCTCTTTTTGCAAAACTATAAACCTTTGTAACATCAAGAGGTGTGGTAATTCCAAACCTTGGCATTTTATTTGCGCTATAACATTCAAAAAATTCTTTACGTTCCCAAGTATTTAAATCAATTTTTCTCATAAAATATTCTCCCCATATTTACTACGCATAAGTTTATCATTTTAACAAACTTTAAACAACAAAATTCCTTATATATAATTAAATATATATTCAATATGTTATATTAAAAAAAATATTGACACATTTAAATTGTTATGTTAAACTAGTTCTGCTAATTTTTTCGTACTAAAAATGTCAAAAGTATCGGTATTTTGAGGTTTTTAGTACTTTTTTATTAGTCCTAAAATTAAATAGTAGCGAGGTGGAAATTTATGAGTGACAAATTGATGCAACAAGAAACTCAAGTGCTAGATAAAACCTTACAAGCTGTGCAGAACAAAATAGGAGTTCTGCAAGAAGAAAAACAATACTACTTAGACAAAGGACTTAAAAGCAGAGCTGAATTCTGGGATTCCATTACCGATATGGACGACGTGGAAAAAGCTTTGAACAAAACAATTTTTGACCAGACCGTTGATGATTATATGGTTGTGTTTAGAATGTTGCGTAGTTACGAAAAAATGCTAGACAGCCCATATTACGGCAAAATTAGAATTAAAGAAGACGGTAAAGAACAAGAATTGTATATTGGTTTGTGTGGATTCAATGAACCCCCTGCACCATTCATACTAGATTGGCGTGCTCCGGTTTCAAGTTTGTTCTACGACTATGAAGTTGGACCTGCACAATACGAAGTGCAAGACGAAAAGAAAGACCTTGACTTGCTTTCCAAAAACCAAATTAAAATTGAAAAAGGTCAATTACAATATATTATTAACAGTTCATTAAAAATTGACGATGAAATTTTGCAAGAAGCGTTATCACACAACACAAGTGAAAAAATGAAAAACGTGGTTGCAACAATTCAAAAAGAACAAAACAACATTATTAGATTACCATACAAAACAAATGTTATTGTTCAAGGGGTTGCCGGAAGTGGAAAAACAAGTATTGCCCTACACCGAATTGCATTTTTACTTTATCGTCAACGCAACGTGTTAAATTCAAGAAACGTTCAAATTTTATCACCTAACACCGTATTTGAAGATTATATTTCAAACGTGTTACCTGAAATGGGTGAAGAAAACATTAAAAGCATTAACTTCGACAGAATTATTAACGACTATTATTACGAACGCAAACAACAAGTTGAAAACAAAGCTGAACAATACGAACGTATTTTAAAACTTAGAAAACTTACACCTGATATTTCTTACAAAAACTCAATTGAAATTATTAACGACTTAGAAACATTTTTAAAAGAAAATATTTTGGGTTATTTAAAAATTAGTGATTTTGTTAAAGAAAACTTTGTTATGGAAAAAGAAAGCATAATCGAAGTTTACAAACAATATTACGATTTACCTTTCTGGCAAATCAAAAACAAAATTAAAGGTCAGTTGGCAGTTAAAAGTGCATTATGGGATTTTGAATATAACGAATATAAAACAAACTTGGCAATTGAAAGATATTTAAAATACCTTACACCTAAAAACCTGAACACCACAATTTACAAAGATTTTTTGGCAAAGCATGGTTTCACTTACACAAAAGTAAACGGCAAAATAAAATATGAAGATGCTTTCCCACTAATGCTTATTGACAACTATCTTGACGGCCTTGCAAGTTTTACATCGGTTCAACACTTAGTGGTTGACGAAATGCAAGATTACAGCCCAATGCAATTTAGAGTGTTAAACATTTTGTACCCTTGCTCAAAAACAATTTTGGGTGACTACGGTCAAAGCATGTGCCCAAAAGAAAGCAAACAAGCAATTGAACAACTGCATAGTTTGTTTGACAACTCAATGTACTTAACCATTAATCGTTGCTATCGTACCAGTGAAGAAATTGGTGAACTATGCAACTTGATTGGTGGACGTGAAGATGTTGTTATGGTTAGAAAAGGTGGAAATCAACCAGGCATTATCAAAACCAAAAACGAAGAAGATTTAATTAAACAAATCAAAAACATTTTGGAACAAGTTAAAGAAAAAGAATATAAGAACATTGCAATTATTACCAAAGACCAAGTTGAATGTGATTATTATGTTAATCTACTTAAACCACACATGGAAGTTGAAACAATTAGTGCAAACTCAGTAACATTACCAAACGGATTAATTGTTGTTCCAAGTTTCCAAAGTAAAGGTTTAGAATTTGACTGCGTTATAATACCTAACGCAAGCGAAAGCAATTATAATTCAGAATTTGAATTCCAAAACTTATATATTTCTGCATCACGTAGTTTGCATCACTTGTTTGTGTTGTACGAAGGCAAACCTTGCGAACCACTTAAAAAATATATAAACAAAAAACAAATTTAATTTTAGGACAACAAAAAAGACAGTTAACTAAAACTGTCTTTTTTTATAAATCAATTAATCTTCGTGGTGATGATGTAAAAGTTTTTTATGAAGTCCGTCCGGAACTAAAAAGTTTTCGTACAAATCCATAACTTGTGTGTTTTGATGACTTTTACGATTTTCTAATTTTTGGTCGTGTTTATACAAACCTTTTGCACGAAGTTTTGCAACATCGTAATAATCGGTTTGTGTGTAGTCAACAAATGGTTGACCACCACCATTTACGCAACCACCAGGGCAAGCCATAACTTCAACAAAATCGTAATGTTTTTTACCTTTAACAATTTGTTCTAAAACTGTTTCAGCATTTTTTAAACCGTTAACGACACAAATGTTTAAGTTTTTGTCAGAAACTGTAAGTTTAATTTCTTTTAATCCATTACTTTGACGTACTGTTTTAAATTCAACAGCACCGTTACCATCTGTTAACTTGTCAGCAACTGTACGCAAAGCTGCTTCGGTAACACCACCTGTAACACCAAAAATTAGTGCTGCACCAGAGTAGTTTCCTAGTGGATTATCAAACGCAGAATCTGGTAATATGTTAAAGTTTATGTTTTTCATTTTAATTAATGCAGCAAGTTCTCTGGTTGTTAACACTGCATCAACATCAGGGTTATCAATAATTTCATGTTTCTTTGCTGTACATGGCATTACTGCAACAACTTTAATTTTTGCTGGGTCAATGTTGTTTGCTTTTGCGTAATAATTTTTAATTACTGCACCCAACATTTCGTTAGGGCTTTTGCAACTTGAAAGGTTTGCAACATAGTCTGGGTAATGAATTGATAAGTATTTTTTCCATGCTGGACAACAACTTGTAAACAATGGAAGTTTTTTGTCAGTTGTAAGCCTATCAATAAGTTCAGCACTTTCTTCTAGCACTGTTAAGTCGGCACCAACGTTAACATCAAACACCTTGTTAAAACCACAACGTTTTAATGCTGTAACCATTTTACCTTCAACAAACTCACCCATAGCATAACCAAATTCTTCACCAAGCGCAACACGCACTGCTGGTGCAACTTGTGCAATAACAATGTTTTCAGGGTCGTTCATAAAGTTTGTAACTTTACTTATATTGCTGGTTTCAAGTAGTGCACCAGTTGGGCACACAAGCACACATTGACCACAGCCAACGCAAGTACTTTCGTTAACAGGCTTATCAAATTGACAACCAACAATTGTTGAATATCCCCTATATTGTTTTGCAATAGCACTTGTTGCTTGAATGTTTTTACACATGTTAACACATCTGCCACACAAAACACATTTTGAGTTATCACGCACAATACATGGCGAACTTAAATCAAGTTTAGGTTCAACTTCGCCACCAACTTTGGTTTCGTCACAACCAAAATCGTAACTTAGTTTTTGTAATTTACATTTTAAGTTTTTGCCACAAGTTAAACATTTTTTGTTATGGTTTGAAAGCAATAATTCAATGTTTGTTTTTCTTGCTTTCATAACACGATTATTGTTTGTTTCAACAACCATACCTTCTGCAACTTTATTATTACAACTTGTAACCAAGTTTGCCTTGCCTTTAATTTCAACAACACAAACACGACACGCACCATCTTGGCACACATCTTTTAAATAACATAATGTAGGAATTTCGATTCCTGCTTTTTTTGCTGCTTCTAAAATTGTATCAGAAGAATCGGCTTGAACTTCAATGCCATCAATAATCAAATTAACTTTACTCATTATCCAATCCCCCTTTTACACTTTCTCAATTGCGTTAAACTTACATGTTCTTTGACAAGTTCCGCAACCAATACATTTTTCTTCGTCGATTTCAAATGGTTTTTTGATTTCACCATTTATACATTTTACTGGACAAGCCCTAGAACATGCTGAGCAACCAATACATTTTTCTTTGTTAATTCTATATTTTGGTGTTTTTGGTTTTCCTGCATTTTTAACCAAATCTTCATATTCATTTCTGAAAAATCTTAAAGTTGATAAAACTGGATTTGGTGAAGTTTGACCTAAACCACACAAACTATTTTCTTTAATAAAGTGTGAAAGCGCTTCCAATTCATCAATATCTTCCATTGTTCCTTTGCCATCAAGCAATTTGTTAAGCAATTCCAACAAACGCTTGTTACCAATACGGCATGGTGTACACTTTCCACAACTTTCGTCACAAATAAATTCAAGGAAGAATTTTGCAACTTCAACCATTGAACTATCTTCGTCCAAAACAATAAGTCCACCTGAACCCATCATAGCCCCGTTTGCACTAAGATCATCATATGTTACAGGTAAATCAAGTTTTTCTTCTGGTAAGCACGCACCACTTGGTCCACCAATTTGAACAGCTTTAAACTTTTTACCATTAGGAACTCCACCACCAATATCAAAAATAATTTCACGCAAAGTTGTTCCCATTGGTAGTTCAATTAAACCAGTGTGTTTAACTTTTCCACTTAGGGCAAACACTTTTGTTCCAGTGCTTTTACCCATACCAATTTGTTTGTACCATTCGCCACCATTTTTAATAATTTCGGTGATGTTTGCATAAGTTTCAACGTTGTTTAAAACTGTTGGGCAACTAAACACACCACTTTGTGCAGGATATGGTGGACGATTACGTGGTTCACCACGTTTACCTTCTAGTGAATGCATAAGTGCAGTTTCTTCACCACAAACAAATGCACCAGCACCAAATTTGATTGTTAAATCAAAACTGAAATTTGAACCAAAAATATTTTTACCTAAGAATCCATATTTTTTAGCATCTTTAATTGCTTTTTCAAGTCGTTGACCTGCAAGTGGATATTCAGCACGCAAATAAACATAACCTTTACTTGCTCCTACTGCATAACCTGCAATTGCCATTGCTTCAATAAGTTTGTGTGGGTCGCTTTCAACAATACTTCTATCCATGAAAGCACCTGGGTCGCCTTCGTCAGCATTACAAACAACATATTTTTGTTTTGCTGTTTCTTTTGCTGTAAGTTCCCATTTAACACCAGTTGTAAAACCTGCACCACCACGGCCACGTAGTCCACTAAGTTTAACTTCATCAATAACACTTTGTGGTGTCATTTCGGTTACTGCTTTATATAGTGCTGTGTAACCAAACAATGCAACATAGTCTAAAATATTGTCTGGGTTAATAAATTCACTATCTTTTCTAGCAATAAAGTGTTGTTTCTTATAAAAATCAATATCATTTTTTGTTTGTTGTTTAGGGTTTTCTGGGTCGTATAAATATTTTGTTGCAACAACACCATTTTTGATGTGACTTTCAACGATTTCTTTTGCTGCTTCTTTTGTTACACGGCAATAAAATGTTCCTTCTGGGTACACAATAACAATTGGACCCAATGCACACAAGCCAAAACAACCTGTTCTACCAACAGTAACGTTTGTTATGTTGTTTTCTTTTAATGCTTGTTCAAAAGACTTAATAACATCGTCGCCATGATTGCTTTTACAACCAGTACTTGAACAAACCATAATTTCTTTGCTATCAGAATTTTTGTTAAAACGAACGTCAATTTCTTTTAAACGTTTTTCACGCAATTCAACTAACTCTTTATATGTCATACCTTTCCCCCGTTATTTCAACTTGTTTAAAACTTCTTCAACTTTGTCTTCGGTAACTTTGCCATGAATTTGACCATTAACACTAATAACTGGTGCTAATCCACAGCAACCCAAACAACGAGATTGAGTTAAGGCAAACTTATTATCTTCGGTTTGTTCGCCAACTTTAATTCCAAGTTTTTCTTCAAATTTTTTAATGCTTTTGTCTGCCCCCAAAACATAACAAGCAGTTCCCATACACACTTCAATATTGTATTGTGCTTTTGGTTTTAGGGTGAATTGCGAATAAAAAGTTACAACAGAAAAAATGTCACTTTCAGGAACACCTAACGATTTTGAAATCTTTTTAACAGCATCTTCTGAAATGTATCCAAGTTCTGCTTGAACCAATTGCAAACAATGAATTAGTTCGGTTGGGTCACCTTTAAATCTATCAATAATTTTATCAATTTTGGTTGGTTGACCACAATTTGTACAATTTTTACAAGCCATAATTCCTTCCTTTTTAATTAAATTGCAAGCGTGTTTGCTTGCCACAAACAAAAGTTGTAAAGCACCACTTTTGCACGCTAATATCATTTTAGCAAATTTAACTTGTTTTTAAAAATTAATTAACACAAAAAAAAGAAAGATTATTAAAAATAATCTTATCTTTTTGTTTTTTTATTAAACTAAACCTTTTATGCTTGTTGTTCAGTTTCTTCCAGTTGTTCGTTTTCTTCTTGTTTTGCTTTTTCTTCGGTTTTATATAGTTCTTTGTAAACTGAGCAATTACGCATTAAAAATCTGTGTGTGCCTTCGGCTTCAACTTGGTTGTTGTTAATAACCACAATTTTGTCGCAATCAACAACTGTTGAAAGTCTGTGTGCCACAACAACAATTGTATGTGTGCGTTTTAAGTCGTCAATAACTTTTTTTATTTTATCTTGACTTTCGTTATCAAGTGCACTGGTTGCTTCGTCAAACAATATAATTTTACTATCTTTAAGCAACGCTCTGGCAATTGCCAAACGTTGACGTTGACCACCACTTAAAACAACACCATTTTCGCCAATCATGCTATCGTACTTGTCTGGCAAACTTAAAATATAATCGTGGATTTGTGCTTTTTTGCACGCATCAAATATTTCTTCTTGGGTTGCAGTTGGTTTAACCAACAACAAGTTTTCCATAATGGTTGTGTTAAATATGTATGGAATTTGCATAACAATTGTAACGTTGTCACGCAAACTTTTTTCAGTCAAATCGTTAACATTAACATCGTCAATTGTAATTTTTCCATCTTGTACCTTATAAAGTTTGTCAATCAAACTTAAAATTGTGCTTTTACCTTGTCCACTTTTACCAACAAACGCAACAGTTTGTCCTGCTTTAATTTCAAAACTCATGTCCTTAAACAAAGTTTTTCCTTCTTCATAAGCAAATGTAACATTTTCAAACTTAATATTTCCTTCAACAGTTTCAAGTTCGGTGTTACCAAAAGTTTCTTTTTTATAGGTTGTGCTTTCCAAAATTTCAAAAACACGTTCTGCTGCAAGTTCGCCATCAACCAAGTGCTGTTTAACATTAATAACATAGTTGATAAGTCCACGAACACGCCCCATATAAATATAAACAATAAGCATTGTGCTAAGTGCCATTAAATTGTTTGTTACCAAGAACACACAAACAGCAATAAAAGCAAAATCTAAAATAGCAATCAAAATTTGACCAACACGACGCCACCACATGTTTGTAAGGTCGAAGTGTTGAGAAATTGCAATTGCTTCGTTTTGCAATTGTTCTGCCTTTGCAATTGCTGCTTCTTTTAAATTTAAAACTTTTACATCACGAACACCACGAACAAGTTCGGAATATGTCCCAACAACTTTTTCGTCAGCTTTTTTCCAACGTTTTCGGTTTATGAACCATAGTTTTATGCGTTTGTTTTCAACAATAAATGTTGTTAAAACGTAAACCACAATAAATAAAAATACCCAAATGTTTAAAAATCCAATATAAATAATAAATCCAATGTTTGAAATAATGTCTGCCAAGCAGTCAACAACATTGTTATAAAAACTTGAAAGTTCGTTTGCATCTTTGTTGATACGTGAAATAAACACGCCGGAATTGGTTTTATCGTAGTTTTGAGTTTCAAGTTCGGTTAAACTAATAATTAAATCACGTTTAATATCGGTTTTAACACTTTTGTTTAATTTAATTAAAACAATATACCAAACCGTGTAAACCATTTGGTTGAACACCGTTACACAGAACACGCAAACTGCATAGTACATAATTTTTTCAATGTTAAACTGTGTTAGTTGATCAACCATGTGTCCTTCAAACACTGGGTTAAGCACCGAAACACCACTGCCTAACAAACTAAGCAAGATTATGCAAATAAACAGGCCCATGTATTTACGGTAAAATCTAAATGCTTTTTGTAAGCCTTTGTAACCACGTTCTTTAATGTGTTCGTTTCCTGCACTATCTTTTACGGTTACGTATTTACTTTTTTCCTTTTTCTTTTTTGGTTCTTTTACAATTTTTTCTTTTGCCAAAGCGCCACCCCTTAAAAATTTTTTACAGCATTTAAAACTGCTGAACGTTTGCTTTAAAATGTTTGGTTAAGTTAAAAATTTTGCTATGTTTAGTTTTATTTTTTACGTCTAACAAAAATTGAATAATGTCGTCACGATTAATCAGTATCACATTTTGAATTTGTGCAATTGTTTTTGCGTTTTGTGTGTACTTCCAGTTGGTTATAACGCATGCGAAATCTGCTTTGTAATACTTTAATGCCGAAGTAACTTCTTGTACAGAGTGGTTGCCAACACCATGTTTGTAATATAGTTTTGCCTGCACCACAACTTTAAAACGTTTTGAAATCACCAAGTCAGCACCATAATCGCCTGAGCCACCAGTTTTTTGAACATTGTAACCAGCATATTCAAAAATCAATGCACAAATATCTTCAAATTCTTCGCCAGTTAACGCATCAATTTTTGAAATTGTAACGCCTTTAAAAAACTTACCAATATAAATTTTTTTAAATTGGTTTACAACAAGTTTTATTAACCACCACACAAGTGTTATTGGAAAGAATATAATTTTTAAAAAAGCCATAATTATTAGTTTAATTATACATTAAAATTATATAAAAAACATTTAATTAACACCTATTTAAAAATTAAGGACAAAAAAAGCTGGGTAAACCCAACTTTTCCGTACTATTTTTGTGTGGTTGGAACAACTGGTGTTGTGTTAATGTTTGCATTTGAAACATATTCAACACTATGGTCCATTGTTAAACTTGTTGTTCTAGCATAAACTGAACTGCCATTAATTAAGAAAGTAAGCATTAAGCTAGCAACAACTAAAACTAACGCCACCACGCAAATAGCTTTGCCAAATAATTTATTCATTAAATTATCTCCCCATTTGTGATTTTTTAAAGCAAGATTATTATAGTACAATCAAACACAAAAGTAAATAGTTTTTTCAATTTTTTTTAATTTTTTTTAATGCTATAAAAATGGCTATATTTAGTCACTTTTTTATTGTTTTTTAATTCAAAAATTAAACTTTAAAACAGATTTTCAACATAAAATGAAACATAAACAAAAATTTTAGCAAAAAATTTAAAAAATAGGGTTTACAAGTTTAAATTTATTTGTTAAACTTTTGGCAGCAAAAACTTAAAAACTTTGTTTTCATTAGTTGGTTTTTAAAGCCAAAGGTGTGTACAAAAATAATGTTAAGCAGGTTTTTAGTTTTAAAACAAATTATAAGGAAGGAAAATTTATGGACAGCGTTCCGCCGAATTATCAAAACAATTTAATATGCATAAGATAATTAGGTAAAGTTGCCTTCTTTAATTTTTAATTAGAACAATTTGCTCTTTTTCTCTTATGCAAAAAGGAGAACAAGAGTATGGAAAATATTATAACAAAACTTGAAACAAAAAAATTTCAAGAACTAAAACAAGAACTTGCATCTCTAAACATTGCCGACATAGCATCAATTTTTGAACAACTAGAACAAAAACAACAAATTATTATTTTGTTCAAGTTACTTAACAAAGATGTTGCGGCAGATGTTTTTTCTTTTTTAGACCCAGAAATGCAAGAAACAATTATTAACGCACTTAAAGACAAAGAAATTGAAGCAATCATGAACGACTTGTACATTGATGACGCAGTTGACTTTGTTCAAGAAATGCCAGCAAATGTGGTTAAACGCGTTTTGAAAAACACCACAAAAGAAAATCGTGATGCAATAAACAAACTTTTAACCTACCCTGAAAACAGCGCCGGTAGCATTATGACAACAGAGTTTGTTGACATCAAACAAGAACTTACTGTTGACGAAGCTTTTAAGAAAATTAAGAAAAAAGCAGCAGACTCAGAAACAATTGACACAATTTTTGTAACCGATTCTAAACGTAAAATTCAAGGCGTTGTAAGCATACGTGATTTAATTATTGCTGAACGTGAACAAAAAATCAGTGAAATTATGAACACAAATGTTATTTATGCTTGCACACAAACCGACCAAGAAGAAGTTAGTAAACTTTTTGATAAGTACGACTTTCAAACATTGCCAATAATTGATGGCGAAGAAAGACTTGTTGGTATTGTTACAGTCGATGATATTATGGACGTTGTAACACAAGAAGTTACCGAAGATATGGAAAAGATGGCTGCTATTTCACCAACCGAAGACCCATATTTGAAAACAAGTTCGTTCACACATGCAAAAAAGAGAATTTTCTGGTTGTTATTCTTAACAATTTCTTCAAGCATAACTGGCGCAATCATGGGATTTTTTGAAGATGCCTTTGTTGCAATACCAGCACTTGTAACATTTATACCAACACTTATGGGCACTGGTGGAAACTGTGGCTCGCAATCAGCAACATTAATTATTCGTGGTTTAGCACTAGGCGAAGTTACCATGCGTGATTACTTTAAAGTTGCATTTAAGGAATTTAAAGTTTCATTAATTGTAAGTTCAGTTTTGTGTTTGGTTAACTTTGCAATTGTTTGGGTACGTTATGGCGACCCACTACTAGGACTTGTTATTGCACTAAGCCTAATCATTGTTATTATCATTTCAAAATTTATTGGTGGCGGCTTGCCAATTTTAGCAAAAAAATGCAAACTTGACCCTGCAATTATGGCAGCCCCTATTATTTCAACTTTGGTTGACTGCATTGCAATTGTAAGTTATTTCTTAATTGCATCAGCAGTTTTAGGATTGTAAAAACAAAAAGAGCACCCAAATTGGTGTTCTTTTTTTTGTTTAAGTTAGTTAAAAACTTTTGAATAAGTTATAATCCCCTTAACAATTTCGGTTAAAGCATTAATCAACCCTTTTAGTCGTTCGGTGTTTTCAAAAATTTCACTGTTAATTTCAATTTGTAAAGCAAACACTTTGTAGGTTTTAGAAAAGAAACCTGCAATGGTTTTTTCTGATGCTTTAAATGGGTAATCTTCGGTTGTTTCAAACCCATGCTTTTTAAAAATATGTTCAATGCGTGAAAACAAAATTGTGTTACCAACCAAGTTAAACCTGTTGTTTGTGCCAAGATTTATTTGTTGGCTACGCAAATTGTTTAAACAATGAATATCTAAAACAAACTTCACTTGGTCGTTTTCGATTAAGGACGCAATTTTGTTGCGATAGTTTGAATTAAAATCAAAATTCGCATCGTCATTTAAATCCGATGTTTTTGCAATCAAACTAGAACCGGTTAGTTTGCTAACCACATTTATTAAATTGTAAGTTTGAGTTTCAGCAAATTTGGTTTTGCCGTTTCTGGTTTGTGTTACAGCATGTGGCGCAGATAGTAGAACCATGTTTCCACTTTTAAAGGTGTAGCCCAAAGGTTCGTCAACTGGCAGAACAACACTGTTAAAACTTTCAATAATATCCATATAACATATATTAAAAAATTAAATATAAATTGTAAAGTAAAACAAAATTGACCTTTTAAAAATTTTTTAATATATAACATTTTGCAACAATAAATTTTAAAACAAAACCATAAGAATATCTTTACATTTCGATAGCATTAGCAAACCCACAATCTAAACTAAAACACAAAATTTTATATTTTGCGTGTTTAAAATTTACCGTAAATAAAAGAAATTATTTTGTTAGTTTGTTTTAAATTTGTAATGTTTGAACGTAGTGAGTTTTGCAAAATTAAAACTGTTTTCAATCTTGCAATCAAAATTGGTAGCGTTAGCGAACCCGTAATCTAATGTGGGGTGCGAAGTTTTGTGTTTTGCGTGTTTAAAAATTTGCTGTATATTAGCCAAATTTAAATTATGCACTTAAAAATTTTGCAATGTTTGAACATAGTGAGTTTTGTAAAAAATTTTTTATTGCAAGAAAAAAGCAGTTGGAAAAACAACCAACTGCAAATTTTTTTAAAGCAAAACACAAAACGAGCACTATTTTTTTACGGCCTTATAGAACATTTCACCTTCATGGCTTTGGAAATAAACCCCAATAATACGTTTACGACGAGAGTTTATAACAGTATATGCTGCACGTTTTCTGGCACCACCCACAACGTTCATGTTGCGTGTGTTACTTTCAACAAACACGTTGTATGCCCTAATTCTGCCGGTGTTATCAACAATGGTAATACCATCATAATCAAGCATATCCATAAACAAATCACAGAATCCAGTTAATTTTGATTCGTTATAAGTTTTTGAACGCATAAACAATTTTGAAAAACTTATTGGTTCTTTAAGCCAAACACCATCTTGGAAGAAACCATTATCAACATAATCTTTATCAACAATAACGCAAAGTGCACCGTGAACGTTTTTAAACACAGAATCAAAAACGTTTTCGTACATGGTTTTTATTTCGTTAAGTTTTTTGTTTGTTGTTCTAAGTTTACTAAAACTAGCATCAACAAACTCTCTAATTTCAGTTTTCCAATCGGTAACAATTGCATCGTCAAGGGTGTTAACAACATTAAGTTGTTCGCCTTTAAGGCTTGTTAGTGTTGTTGTGTAACTGTTAACCGGTTCAACATGCACAACAGAAATTTTATCGGAACGTTCTTTTAACACAGGGTTAGAGAAAATCAAACTTTTCAAGTTTTCTTCCTTAATACTGTTTAACGCACGACAAATACCATAAGTTATGCTGTCTTCCTTAATGTTAATAAAAATTAACCAACCATGCTTACAAAACGGAGCAAGTTTTTTAATGTTATAGTTAAACTTGATTTCAGAAATATCGTCAGTAAACATTGCAATACGATAGCAATCCGGAACATTTTTTGCAACAAAATCTATGTTGTTTGTAAACAATAGATTTGGATGAAGTTTTGTTCCTTCTTCTTCGTAATTTGCCAAACTTGAAAAAAAGTTTAAAAACTGCATGTGTAGTTTTTTAGGGAATGTTTCAAATTCTCTTTCAATAAACTCTGTAACTGCCACCTTGGCTGTTGAATATGTAACTGTATCTTGCATAAGCCACCCCTAAAAACCACAAAAAAAGAACAATTTTTGCATTTATTTTTTTATAATTTAACAAATAAAAAAATAATTGTAAACCGATTAAACAAACTTTTTTATATTTATTCATAAATATGAATAAAAGTTGAAATTTTATTACCAAAAAACAGAGAAATGTTTTCAAATTCCGTTCCTTTGTGCTTAGGTTATTTGTAAATTTGATAAAGCCAAATGTGTAAGCCTTATTTTATGCATGAAAACTGCATAATCAACAAAAAAAGGATAAAAGATAAAACCTTTTACCCTTTTTGTTTTATTATCCAAACACACTAACAATGCAAGTTATTGCAGCAATGCCCATCAAAATCCCAAACACTAATCCAAAAATTTTCCAGCCAGACCTTGGAACTTTGCCTTGAACATAACCGGTGTAGCCATTAACTAAAAATCTGTATGGTTTTTTGTTGTAACTAAAATTGCAAGCATACACTGGCAAATAAGTGTATTGCCACATTATTGAATTAAAGTTTGAACTAACATTCATGCTTTCATATCCATCGTAACTATGTTCACGTTTAATTCTGTATGTGATTTCTCTTTTTGCCGATGTTGTTGCATCTTTTAGCGAATTGTGAATATCAACATCGTAACCCGAACTTAAAAATCCAACAAGATATGCTGTGTTGTAAACTTTTAAAGTTTCCAAACCATAGTTACCAAGTTTTTCAAGTTCTTCTTGACTTATAGCCTTTGATGCAGATTGAATATAGTTGTTAAAACTATCAAAACGTTTACCTGAAAACGGATGTTTTGTTTCGTAAGTTTCGGTATAAGAAACACGTTGACCATTTGCATTTGTTCTGTAACGAGTTCTGGTGTGTTTTTCAATACCAACACCACTATACGTTGTGTTAGCATTAAAATCAAAATTCCAACAAGGGAAATACATTCCTTCAAGTTTGTTTAACTGCGCATTTTTATGAAGTTTGTTTGGCACAAATTTTCTGGTTTTAAGCCATTGCTTGTAGTTTGCAATTGCTTCTTCTTTCGTTACTTTGAACGGAACAATAGCATCTGGTTTATATGCAATTGTATCTGCCAATTCGTTAATATTAGACGAACCACAATATGGGCACAAACCATTTCCGTGTCCACCATTCACACTGCTTTTTGCACCACAACTTGAACATTCAAAAATGCCATTTAGTTCGGTGTTTTTTTGAACTGCACTTTGTGGATTATACTCTTTTTTATGTTTTGCAGGTGCGCCTGAAATAAACACCAATCCTTCGCATTGTTCGCATTTTAAAGCTTCATCTTTTGGGCTAAATGTAAGTGTGTAACCACAATTAGCGCACTTTGTATTTAATTTATTACTCATTTAAACCACCTTTGGTTTTAATCACATTTTAATTTAACATTAAATCAAACAAATTAACAACTAAATTTTGATATGTTATTTTCCTAATTAAAGTTAAAAAAGACACTTATAAAAAAGTGTCTTTTATTTTTTAAGTTTTTCTTATAGTTTTTCACCGCAGTCAATACAGAACTTACCTGTTCCTGTGTTTTCAGCACCACATTTTTTACAAATGCGTTTTGTGTTTTGGCTTTTTCCACATTCTGGGCAGAATTTTGCACGTGCACTAATTTCAGCATGACAATTTACACATTGTTTTTTGCCAGCAACTGCAAATTTATGACCACATTCTGGGCAGAATTTTGCTTTTTCAGCCAAGCTTGCACCACATGTTGGACATTCTTTTTTAGGGCTTGCTTTAAATGATTCAGTAATAACTGTGCTCATTGCCATACCAGAACCTAAGCCAACACCCATACCAGCCATTCCGCCACCATTAGGATTGCTTGCGCCTTCACGCATTGCATTTGCTGCTTGATATTTAACGTATGTATCCATATCACCCATAACACCCATTGAAGAACGTGTGTCAATTGCTTTTTCAACTTCTTCTGGGAAAGATATGTTTTCAATAACCAAGTTTGTTAGTTCTAAACCAAGTTTTGCAAAGTGTTCATTAACCATACCTTGTGCAACTTTGTTAAATTCCAACAAATTGCATGTTAGGTCAAGAGCTGAAATTTTTGATTCAGCAATTGTATCAGAAATTGATGCAACTAACATACTTTTTAGGTAACTTGTTATATCTTCTGTTTTAAATGTTGAATTTGTTCCAAACAATTCTTTTAAGAACACAACTGGGTCAACAACTCTAAAAGCATATGTTCCATAACTTTTAATTCTTATTGTTCCAAAATCCTTATCACGCATTGTAATTGGATTGCTTGTTCCCCATTTAATGTTTGTGAATTGTTTTGTGTTCACATAATAAACATCTGAATAGAATGGTGAATTAAAACCATGTGCCCAGTTTAATAATTTTGTTAAATAAGGCAAGTTTGATGTTGTTAAGGTGTGCAAGCCTGGTTCAAAAACATCGGCAAGTTTTCCTTTGTTAACAAACACTGCTTTTTGGCTTTCTCTAACAGTAAGTTTGCTACCCATCATAATTTGGCGACCATCCATAGGATATTTGTAAACTATGGTGTTTTTACTGTCATCTGTCCATTCAATATTTTTTAATAATTGGCTTTTTACAAAACTAAATAATCCCACAATTAATCCCCCTTAAACCTATCTTAAAATAACATTGGCAGAAACAGCACAAATTGTGTCTCCCTCAGCCAAAACCACTTCTTGACCATGTTTATACTCTCTAACATAAATACCAACACGGATGTTAAATGATTGCATGTTTTCGTCGGTTGACAAAACAACATACTTGCCAGGTTTTAATTCGGTTTGTGTTGAAATTGTTACAGGAGTGTTTTGATTTAACATAAAATCGTTTTGTTTATATGTTGCGTTAACAGTTTCTTCTTGTGTAACTTCGTCAACGTTTACAACATTTTCTTCCATTGTGTAACGAACATCATCAACAATATCCAAATTTTCTTTTTCTTTTTTCTTTTTTATGCCAAGTTCTTCGTTTTTACGTTTTTTGTTAATAATAATTTTTATAGCCATTAAACCAATGTAGCCAACAGCAGCCACACCTAGGCCAATATATAAATAGTAAATTGGATCCATAGCAAAATCTCCTAAAAACTTTTTTACTAATTAATTTTAACACACATTTAAAATATGTTAAAACAAAAAACACAATATTTCCCCATATTTCCACATAATTTTAGAAAATTAATTAAAAGTATTATTCCTTAAAGTATATGCCAAACTTAAAAAAATAATCAATTTAATCAATCAAACAAAAAAGACCAAAACAAAAAATGTTTTAGTCTTTAATTTTTATTTTTTCATGCCGTCATTTTGTTTTTGTTCAAGTTCTTGTTTTTCTTTCTCTTCAAGTTTAACTTGCGAATCACATACTTCGTAGTAATTAGCAATTCGATTGTTTAAGCAAAACAAAATTTGATTCCTTGATTTACTATCCAACAAATTAAATCTTACACCATTATTAGAAATTGCATTAACTACTTTTGTTAAAATTTTCATATCGTTTAAATACAAATTTTTACATTGACGTTCGCTTAACAAGTGCTGATGAAATCTTGAAGCACAAAATGGGAACAAGAAGTTTGAACAAATTTGATCAAGTGCTTCTTCTTGGGTGTTTGGTTGCAAATATGGATAAGGAAATCTTTTTCCAGATTTGTAAAACTTTATAACATTTTCGGCAACTGTTAATTTCTTGTTGTCGTTTGGAAGTTGCATTTTTATATAATTTAAAGTTGAAGCAAGATCCAAATCAATTATGGTAAAACCATTTTTTGAAACCATCAAATTGCCTGCGTTTGTATCAAGCGTGTGAAAACCCATGTCGTAAAGGGTTTTATATTGCCTGAACAAATCATCAAACTTTTCTTGTGGTAAGTCTATAAGGATTTTTTGATTTTTGATGTTAAAATTATACAAGCACCTGTTAATTTTCATGCGTTGATAAAGGTTTGGTTTAATTAACACCATTTTATCTTTTATATCTTTACCCAATGCCTGGGTAACAACGTTGCTATGTCCAACCAAAGCAATTTCGTTACCAATGGCACGGTCGTAAACTTCATAATAGTGTTGGTCAGCATAAAACAAAGTATAAAGTTTTGGAACACTAAATCCTTGTGAAATAAGCCAATTATTAAACTTTATAACTTCCTTATCATCTTCAAACTGTGCATCGCATTTACTAACTGCTTTTTTATGTTTTAACAAAGCATATTCCAAATTTTTCTCACCAAAAAAAGAACATTCTTTTGATGCACCTTCATGTTTTTTTCGTCTGCTAGCGTTTACAATTGCTTTGGCAAACACTTTTTCTTCTTTTGTGCTTGCCAAAGTTTTTAATGTTTCAACATCAACATCTGAAAACTTTACACTATTAAAAATTCTTTCAAATTCTTTTGCGTCCATACATCTAATTGTAACACATAACCCCCAACATTTCAATATGTAAAAAAACAAAAAAGAGAGAACAAAATTCTCTCTTAATTTTTAGTTGTTTGACGAAAACCTTATTTTGTTTACAAGGTTTACAATGTTTGCATACAATGGATAACTGAATTGAACCAAACACAACACAAACAAACTGTTGGTTAAATTTATTTTAACATATTCAAAGAAACTAAATGGTATTAATGTTAGCATTACAAAACATAAAACTAACATTGCAACATACAAGCAACTACGGTAAATATCGAATGGTTTACAAATTTTAAACAACACTAATAGTCCTGAGAATGCAACCAACAAACTTGCCATTGTAACATATTGTCCACTTGTTCCTAAAAGTTTATCAAAGAAGAAACAAGCAATAACGTTTAAGGTGAATATTATTGCGCCTGGCAAACTGTTACAAATAAGGTTCGACAAGAACTTACCTTGAATAGGCTCTTTGTTTGGCTGTAACGACAAGCAGAATGCCGGAATTCCTATAACGCAATATTCTAATAAATATAGGTGGTTTGTTGTAAATGGATATTCCACTTGTGCAATTAAATAGAACACTGTTAAGAAAATTATAAAGAAAGTTTTCATTAAGAACAGCGAACTACTTTTTTGAATGTTGTTAACAACCCTTCTTCCTTCGGCAACAACACTTGGCATGCTTGCAAAGTTACTGTCAAGTAACACCAAGTGGCTTACGTTACGTGTTGCTTCGCTACCACTTGCCATTGCAATTGAACAATCGGCTTCTTTTAGGGCTAAAATATCGTTAACACCATCACCTGTCATGGCAACTTTGTGTCCTTTATTTTTTAACGCCTTAACCAAAATCATTTTTTGTTCTGGTGAAACACGTCCAAACACTGTGTATTGGTCGGCAGCTTCAATAACTTGTTGTTCGCTTAACCCTTCCAAACTAATAAAGCGTTCAGCGTTTTCAACCCCAACACGTTTGCTAACTTCACTAACGGTTATTGGGTTGTCACCACTAATAATTTTAATTTGAACTGCATTTTCTTTAAACCACTTAATTGTTTCAGCAGCTTCTTCACGGATGTGGTCTTCAATAATAATTATTGCAACAGGTGTACGGTTTACAGGAACTTTGTCACCTTCAATATTTCCTTCACATTTTGCCAAAAGGATTACTCTAAACCCTTTTGAAGCATATTGTTTAACAATTGGGTCAACATCAGCATTTTTGGTTTTCAACACAAATTCAGGAGCACCAAAAACGTATGTTTCGGCATTTTTAAATGTTACTGCACTTAGTTTACGTGCACTACTAAATGGTAACACTGTTTGTTTTGTAAATTCTTTGCTATATCCAAAATAGGTTGCAAGTGCACGAGATGTTGAATTATTATCTTCCAACGCTGTAAGCATGCTACCCATAATATCGTTAACTGTGTGGTTAACATTTTTAATTTGAACAACCGAATTAACTTTCATACTTCCATCGGTAATTGTTCCGGTTTTATCTAAGCACAACACATCGGTTCTTGCAAGCATTTCAATGCTATACAAGTCTTGAACCAAAGTTCTGCGTTTTGCTAATTTTACAACACCAACTGCCAACGCCACACTGGTTAACAAGAACATTCCAGCAGGAATCATTCCAATTGAAGAACCAGCAGTTGTGTTGATTGCTTCCAAGATTGACTTGTTTTGTCCAAATGTGTTTAAGAACATCAAAATTGTGATTGGAATAATCAAAAGACCAATAACTTTGATGATGAGTTTGAGTGATGAGAAAAGTTCTGATTTTGGTTTGCGATACTTTTTAGCAGCTTGAGCAAGTTGGTTTAAGTAGTTATTTGAACCAACCTTGTCAACTCTTGCATGGCA
>JAZRJQ010000011.1:0-6587 GCA_045645925.1 Clostridia bacterium
TTTAAATCTTCACCTTCTTCCAACCTTTTCTTGTAGCCTTCAAAAATCTTTTTTGCTTCCTTGCTTCCCTTTTTAATTTCCTTTGCCATTTTCTTTCTCCTAAAATCCAATTTAGTTTTACTTTTACATTATATCATAAATATAAATATTTTCAACTTTGATAACAAAAAACACCTATGGTGAACCATAAGTGTTTATTTTTAACAATCGCCGTAAAAACCACCATTAACTTTAATAACTTGGTTGTTAATAAAACTGGCTTGGTCACTAATCAAAAACTTAACTAGGTTTGCCACATCAAGTTCGGTTCCTGCACGTTTTAACAATATTTTTTCTTCTTCAAATTTAATAAATTCTTCGTCCATACCCGATATTTCGCTTTCGGTTGCAATAAACCCTGGTGCAATAGCGTTTACGTTAACATATGGAGCAAACTGAATTGCTAAATTGTGAGTAAGCGAATTAATTGCTGCTTTTGATGCATCGTAATCAATACACATAGGGAAATAAGTATTAATTCCGTTGGTAGAACTTAGGTTTACAATTTTACCATATCTTTGGTTGTACATAATTTCGCCTACATACTTACTCACCAAAAAAGTACCAACCACATTAACATTAAGTGTTTCCTTAAAATTATCCACAGTTTTGTTTTGAAACAAAGCATCAAAACAAACTGCTGAATTGTTAACCAAAGCGTCAATTCTGCCATATTTTACAAACACACTTTCCACCATTTGTTTTACTTCTTGTTCGTTAGAAATATCACATTTTACCATCATTGGTTTTGTGTTATATCTAGCCAGTTGGTTGTACACATTTTTTGCTTTTTCACCACTTTGGTTATAGCACACCACAACATTATAGTTTTCTTTTGCCAACTCTTTTGCAATTGTTGCACCAATTCCCCTACCAGCGCCAGTAACAATAACAACTTTATTTTCTTCCATCTAACAATTTCCTTAATTTAATTTCGATAGTAGTTTAGCACAAAATAAATCAAAATAAAATTGTTTTACTTAAAACAAAAAAGAAAGGACCACAAAATCCTTTCTTTTAATTTTAATTATGCACGGCCGTAGTATTTACCATCAGCTGTTGTAACAATAATTTTGTCACCTTCGTTAATAAACATAGGAACTCTTACAGCCACACCAGTATCAATTTTTGCAACTTTTGTTGCAGCAGTAGCTGTGCTATCTTTAATACCAGGTTCACATTCAATAATTGTGTATTCAACTTTTTCAGGAAGTGTGATACCCAAAAGTTCTGTACCATAGAATGTTAATTGAACTTCCATGTTTTCTAACAAGAAATCTTTGTTATCGCCAATTTGAGCATCTGACAATTCATATTGTTCGTAAGTAACATTATCCATAAAGTAATAAGTGTCACCTGCTTCATACAAATATTGAACAGTTTTTCTGTCAATTCTAGCTTCTTCAAATTTAACGTTTGTGTTAAATGTACGTTCCAAAGTTGTGCCTGTTCTTAAATTTTTCATTTTAGTTTTCATGAATGCTGCACCTTTACCAGGTTTAACATGCAAGAATTCTACTATTTGATAAATATTACCTTCAATAAGTAAGGTCATACCATTTCTAATATCATTTACGTCTACCATACAAAATTTCCTTTTTTATAAAAATCTATTACAATTTTAATTATTTTTATTACAATTGTCAACTACTGCGTTAACTTATATTCCACAAATTAGTTTTCAATTATTTTTTTGTTGTTTTCTTTTTTGTGGTTTTTGGCTTTTCATCATTTTTTGTTTGAACTGAATTTTCATTTTCAACACTTAAAATTTCTTCACCGGCAACCACACCGTTTTCACTTTCAACCAATGTTTCAATGTTTTCAACGTTTGCAGAAACTCCTACAAGTTGTTTTTGTTTAATATATTTTGTCCATTTAATGTAACCATATGTTGTGTTGGTTAAATAACCAAATTTTAAAACAAGCAATATCCATTGACCAGCCATAATATTAATTACAATTTCACAGAATGTTGCAATGTACCAAGCAATCCATTGTTCTCTAAATCTGAACAATATAAACAGCCCATTTGCAATACCTACTGCACTGCAACAAGCATCGATATAACACACAATTTTTTCAAGTGTTGGAGTGTCTGACAAAATTCCACTTTCAACATCGATTAATGTTAGCAAGTAGCCTACAACAACTGTCCAAACAACTATTGCTGAAATAACTAACACTTCCTGCCAACCAGTTAAACGGCGAACTTCTGTAATTTCTTCTTGGTCCTCATCTTTATGTTTGTTCCACATAAAGAAACTAACAATATCTACTGGTATCCAGAAAAATATTGTTGTTGCCATTGTTGCAAACCTGTATGCGCAAACAATACAAATTGCAATTTCGGTAAACTCAACAACTAGGGAAACCAAAAAGTTCCATTTGCTTTGTTTTGAAATTAATAATTCACACAATATATTTGAAAAAATATCAATCAAATATAGTGTCATAATTAAACTACCATTTACGCCATTAACATCTTCTTCTGGGAACAAAAATGCAAATACAAATGCTAAAATTGTAATGCTAAAAAACCAGATTTTTTCGTAAACTGTAAAGTAGTTCCACACATTTACAATCTTGTTCCACGCACGTGAAAGCCAAGGTTGTTTTTTCTCTGCTTCCATAAATCACTCATCCTTTAAATTTTTTAAACGCCAAATTATACAAAAAAGCCACACAAATTGTCAAATAGTTGTATTAAATTGTATTACAAAATAATATTTTACATTTTATGTGTGTTTATGCTAAAATACAACTTGTAAAAAATAAAGGAAAAAACAAACATGAATAATTTATTTGATATTGACGAGAAGTTATTAAAATTGGCTGATGAAGCAGAATTAGAACTAAAAGATATTTTTAAAAATTTTGATGAACTATGTTTAAAAAATAGTGAAAAAATTTTGAAAGCATTTCAAGACAACCGTGTGGCAAGTTCCGACTTTGCTGAAATAAATGGGTATGGCTATTATGATGCTGGACGTGACAAACTTGAAGCAATTTATGCTCAAATTTTTGGAACAGAAGACGCACTTGTTCGCCCACAAATTATGAGTGGAACACACGCTCTTGCTTTAACATTTAGTGGACTACTAAAACATGGTGACACCTTACTTTCAATTTCTGGCACACCATACGATTCGTTGCAAGCAATAATTGGAATTATTGGTGACAGCCGAAATTCATTAATTGCAAATGGTGTTAAGTACGACGAAATTGCATTAGTTAACGACGACTTTGATATTCCTAAAATTGTTGAAAGGCTAAAACAAAGCAAAGTTAAATTAATTGAAATTCAACGTTCACGTGGTTATGCTCACAGACAAAGTTTAAGTGTTGCAAAAATTGAAAAAGCAATTAAGGCAATTAGAGAAGTAGACCAAGATGTTATAATTATGGTTGACAACTGTTACGGCGACCTTGTTGAAGAAAAAGAACCAACACATGTTGGCGCCGATATTATTGTTGGTTCACTTATGAAAAACCTTGGTGGTGGAATTTGCAAAAGTGGTGGTTACATTGTTGGCAAAAAAGATTTGATTTGGGACGTTGCCGAACGTTTTTCAGCACCTGGAACAGGCAAAGACTTGGGTGCAAACTTCAACGAAAACATTAACTACTTTAAAGGCTTATTCCTAGCACCACGTGCAGTATGTTCAAGTTTAAAATCAATGGTGTTTGCAAGTTGTTTGCTAGAAAAATTAGGTTTTGACGTTGACCCAAAATACAGCGAACCAAGAACCGATATTATTCAAACAGTAAACTTGTTTACCCCAGAAAACATTACAAGTTTCCACGTTGGAATTCAAAAGGGTTCACCAATTGATAGTTTTGTAACACCAGTTGCAGCACCTATGCCTGGTTACCCACACGATGAAATTATGGCGTCTGGAACATTTACACAAGGTGCAACAATTGAACTTAGTTGTGATGGACCAATGGTTGAACCATACACTGCTTACATGCAAGGTGGTTTAACTTATGACTATGGCAAACTTGGAATTTTGATTGCCATCAACGAAATTTTAAAAGATAAGAAATAACAAAAAAACACTGCATAACGCAGTGTTTTTTTATTCTTCTTCATCAAAGTTTGGATTTAATGAATTTGCTTTTTCTAGTAAAAACTCACAAGTTCTTTTTTGAATTGGTTTTAACATCATATTTAAAGTTTTAGCCAAAACAAGTTTGCCTTGTTGAAGTTGATTTTCGTCGCCCGAAATAAGCAATCCACCAAACAAAATGTTTAAATCTGGATTATATTTGTTTTCGTCATACAACAATTCTAATCTACTTAGTCCATAATCAAACAACATTTCGGCATACTTGTCCAATTTCTTTTCAACAATGTCAGGTTCGCCACCTATAATATCTTCACTAACTTCACGCATGTAATGTATTATTGCCAAGTTGACTTCTTCGCTTGCAAGTAGGTAACTTATGCCTTCGTTTAAATTATCACCAATTAGGTTGTAGTAACTTCCACATTTTAAATAATCGCCCAATTTGGTGCGTTTAAATTCTTCAATTTTGTTTACAACACCATTTTTTTCAACACTTAAAAATTGCTTATCTTTTAAAATACCATGGTCTTTACAAATTGACGTGTCAAAACTTGCATAACCACAATTTGAACAAACCAGTGCTGGTTTATGCCACAATTCAAATAAATATTTTTCTTCCAAAGAGTTTGGTTCAGCAAATCTTGCCACGGTATACTTTGAGTTATAACTTTGCTTATGTCCACATATAGCACATTGTTTTGTTATTTGCATAGGTTGTCTCCTTTTTATAACACTTAAATTAAACCAAAATTTTGCAAACATTGTCAATCATTATTGCCGTTAGGTTAAAAAACAAAAAAGGTGCAAACTGCACCTTTTTTTATTTTGATTGACCTTTATTGTTAATTTCGTCAATACGTTTTAATTCTTCTTCCATTGCTAGTTGTTTTGGAAATTCATTATGCAAAGATAGTTCTTGGTCAACAAATTCGTTAAAGTTTCTAGCAATTTTTGGCGGATATTTCTTTTTGCTTGAATTTTTGTGTTTAATTGTAGGTTTTGCAATTTTGCCAGGTTTAAATTGTGTGTAAGTAAAGTTATCAATACCTTCCAAATATGCTCTTTCGTAGTTTTGAGCAGTTAGGGTGTATTGTTGTTGAATTTGTGTAATTTCTTCTTTTGAAATAACTTTATAGCTTCTATGTGTGGTTTTGCCTTGCAAACGTGCACTAAGCAATCCTAAAATTTCGGTTCTAAATTTATCCAATCCATCAAGGTTAATTTTCCCCCTGTTGGTTGAACCCAAACTTTGTTCGGTGTTTAATTCGTCACCTTTCATAAAGTGAGTGTCACTGCCTGCTGTAAACACAATTTGGTTTCCACGGTTTTTGCCAGATTTAACAAACTCTCTAACTTCATCTTTAATAATTTCGGTTGTTGTTCGTTCACCAGCATTACGTTCTCTTTTATCAATACTTTTTGAATTATAGAAACATTCAAAACCATCAATACCATAATTTAATAATGTTTGAATTATTTGTGCTTTCTTTTCTTCACGTGTTTGACCAGATGCTGTATCAACGCTAATACGGTTTAAGTTAACACCTGGGTGTGCCAATACACAAATTCCACCAGAAGCATGTGCAAGTTTAATAACATCGCTAATGTTAAGTTGCATACGTTCTGGGCCAGGTGCAGATTTTAAGACCTCTTTAACTTCACGATAGTTATTTGCAAGTTTAATGTTGTTATATTTTAAGAAATCAATAACATCGTCTGCACCAAATCTGCCGAAACCTTTAATATGTTGACGACGATTAACAATGTATTGTTTAATTTTTTCATCACTAAAACTTATGCCATATTTCTTTTCTAAAACTTTAAACAAACCAAAGTCAACCAAAGCGTCGTTTTCGTTTTTTGCTTTTAACATTTTTAAAAGTGGGCTTGGTTCTTCTAGTTTTAAACCATAAACCAACATATGAACTTTTAATGGTTTACCCTTATCGCTTTTCAAACCAGGAATAACGCAAGTTATTTCAACACCCGGTATAACATTAACCCCATTAACATTATGAATTGGGCTACTCATGTTAAACATTGGCGTTTTGTCAACTTCCACTTCTTCATTTTGTTCTTTAATTCTTCCATTTAACTTCTTTAAATAAATTTGAAGTTCCGTAACCTTGTTGTGGTCGGTGATAGCAATTTCCTTTAATCCAATTCTTTTTGCTGTTTTTACAACATCACCAGTTTTTCCAGTTGCATCATGTGATCCAATAGTATGAACGTGGTAATCACCCAAATTTGTTGCGCCAACAGGATTAGAAAAATAACCTTGCACAATTTGTTGAACTTGGGCAAGTTGCTCTTTTGAAAATTTGGAATTTTCTGAGTTTTCAAGTTGGTGTATTAAAGATAATAAATCTGTAACAATTTTTTTATCTTCAGTTGCCATGTCACACCTCCACAAATTTCTATTATTGCTATTATTCTAACAAATCTGCAACCAAATAAGTCGGAGGCCAAGCGGTC
>JAZRJQ010000012.1:0-5765 GCA_045645925.1 Clostridia bacterium
ATAAAAAAGTTGAAAAAAAGGAACTACATTTAAAAGTTGTTCCAACAAACAAACTTTCACATCCGTTCCCATATCTTCCTTTTACCGATGATGTTGATGATGAAAGGTTGAAAAACATAATTTTAAATGTAAGCAACAACGATGAACCATTTTTAATTGTAACTCATAAGTTTGATGATAATAATGTTGTTCAAAATTACAACCAAGTTGGTGCAGTTTGTAAAATTGAATGTGTTAATGTTAAAGATAGGGGTGTAAATTATATTTGCAACATTTTATACTTTGCAAACATTGTTGAACTTGATGTTGTTGATGGTGCAGAAGTTGCACATGTTGTTCCTGTTGCACGAATTAATCAAGAAACTGAAAACACAAAATTGTTGCTTGAAAAAGCAAAAAACTTATATTTGAATTATATTAGTTATTCAAATAGAAAAGTTAGTGTTGATTTGATCAATTTTATAAAAGAAACAACCAATATTGATGTTTCCATAAGCATGATTGTTGCAACATTGGATTTCACATTAAAAGAACAATATTCCTTTGTTGTTGAAACAAATGAAGAAGAACGTTTAACAAACTTAATTGTTTTAATTAACAAAATGTTTTCAATGGAAGCGTTAAACAAACGTATTGACGAAAAAATTAGAAAAGAAAACGAAAAACGCCAAAAAGAAATGTACATTAAGGAAAAAATTAAACACCTTAACGAAGAAATTGGTGAATCTGACGAATTTGAACAACTTGAAAAACGTATTAAAGAATGCAATATGCCAGAAAAAACCGAAGAATACGTTTTAAGTCAGTTGAAAAAACTTTCTAAAACTCCAACAATGTCTGCCGATTTTAATGTTTTAAGAAACTATTTGGAAACAGTTGTTGAATTACCATGGGACAAATTCACAGTTGATAACACCGATGTAATGCATGCAAAAAAAGTGTTAGATGATGAACATTTTGGCTTGGAAAAGGTTAAAACAAGAATTTTGGAATATATTGCAGTGTTGCATTTAAACAACAAAGTTAACGGCCAAATTTTATGTTTAGTGGGTGCGCCAGGTGTTGGTAAAACAAGTATTGCTAAATCGGTAGCAAATGCTTTGGGCAGAAAATTTGTTAAACAAACACTAGGTGGTGTTCATGACGAAAGTGAGATTAGGGGACACCGTAAAACTTTTGTTGGCGCAATGGTGGGTAAAATTATTCACAACCTAAAACTTGCAGGTTCAAACAATCCGGTGTTCTTGCTTGACGAAATTGATAAGTTAACATCAGATATTCATGGCGACCCAGCAAGTGCACTTTTAGAAGTGTTAGATCCACAACAAAATAGCTCATTTAGAGATAACTTTTTGGAAGTTCCATTTGATTTGAGCAAAGTGATTTTTATTGCAACAGCCAACTATGCTAATCAGATTCCTGCGCCACTACGTGACCGTATGGAAATTATTAATGTTGATAGTTATACAGCGCCTGAAAAAGTTCAAATTGCAAAAAGTTATTTGTTGCCAAAACAACTAAAAGAAAATGGAATTAAAGAAGGTTCGTTAATTATTCCTGACGAAGTGTTATATTCTATTATAAATAGTTACACATATGAAGCAGGTGTTAGAAATTTAGAAAGATTAATTGCAAAAATTTGTAGACAATTAGCAGTTAAAATTGTTGCAAATCCTGTTATGGAATTGCCTTGGATTGTAACTGAAAAGATGTTGCCAACTATTTTGAACGAAGCCCCTGTAACAAATCATGGTGTAAGAAAACAACCAGAAGTTGGGGTTGGTTATGGCCTTGGTTGGAGCCCATATGGTGGAAGTATTTTAACACTTGAAGGTATTTCAACAAAGGGTAAGGGCAGTTTGGTTATCACTGGAAATTTAAGAAATGTTATGAAGGAAAGTTGCCAAATTGCACACACCGTTGCAAAACGTTATGTTACAAAAAATATTAAAAACCCAATTGATTTTACCAAGTATGATTTACATATTAATGCTTGTGAAGGGGCAGTTCAAAAAGATGGACCAAGTGCTGGTATTGTTTTAACACTTGTTATGTACTCAGTTTTAACAAACAAAAAGATTTCAAACAAGTTTGCTTTAACTGGTGAAATTAGTTTAACTGGTCAAGTTTATGCTATTGGTGGACTTAGAGAAAAACTATATGCGTGTGTTCAAAACAACATACCAAATGTTATAGTTCCACTTGAAAATAAAAAAGATATAAAATTTATTCCAAAAGAAATAACTGAAAAACTTAACATTTGTTACGTTTCAAATTTCCAAGAAGTTATTGATTTTGCGATAGTTGGTGGTAAACATGAAAATAACAAAAAGTAGTTTTTATATAAGTGTTGCAAATGCAAACAATGTTGTTAACGACGAAAAAAATCAAATAGCATTTGTTGGTCGAAGCAATGTTGGAAAGAGCAGTTTGATTAACATGTTGGTTAATAATTCTAAACTTTGCAAAACATCTTCAACACCTGGCAGAACACGTTTGGTTAATTATTTTTTGATTAACGATAAATTTTATTTTGTTGATTTGCCGGGTTATGGATTTGCTCAGCCAAGTAAAAAGGAAGTGTATGGTTGGCAAGGTTTAATTGAACCATACCTACTTAACAACGACAAATTAAAATGTGTTTGTGCACTAGTTGATGTTAGGCACGACCCAACTGAACAAGACAAACAAATGATAAATTATTTGCATTATTACCAAATACCATTTATAATTGTGGCAACAAAGTGTGACAAATTGCCAAAAAGTAAGGTTAAGCCAACTTTGGCAAAACTTGCAAATGCTTTAAATGTTGGAACGCAAAACGTTTATGGTGTTAGCAGTGAAACAAAATATGGTAAGGATGAACTGCTAACAAAGTTGGATCAATTTTTAAATTTATAAAGTAAAATAATATATTGTAATTAACTAAAACAAGCAAATGTAAAAAAACGTTTGCTTGTTTTTTTGGTAACTTTTTTTAATTTATTTCATATAGTGAATTATACAGGCTTATTAAATAGGAGGTGAAGCTTTATGTCATTTTATTCAGGTAGCAGGAATTCTTGTTTTCCAGGTCCGATTACTGGTAATCCATTAAATGGCTTGTGTGAAAAAGCATGTATTCATGTTAAAAAAGTTTTTGATGCTTGTTTACGTCAAATGCAAGAAACTGATGTTCAAGTAACTGCAACAAATTACATACCAGAAAATCCAGTTCAACCATTAACATTTGTTAGTGTTACTACTTTCCCAAATCAAACAACAATTAACAATTTGGTTGTTGATAGGTTTGATGATAAACCTTGTTTTGCAAGGGTTAGTGGAACTGTTACTGTTCCAATTGAAATTAGTTACACCGATGCTAACGGAACACCTGGAACAGCAACAAGTGAGATTAGTGTTAATTCCGATGTTGTTTTATATGTTCCACAACCAAGTGTTGTTCCTTTTACGGTTGAAGCATATATTAATGCGTTAAGTCCGGATGGTGAGTATGTTGGTGATGGTGTGTTTAGTTTAGATTTTTGCTTATCGTTAATTGTTAGAATTGTTGTTGAAGCTGAAATTTTGGTTCCAACATATGGCTATTGTCCAATTCCACCATGTCAGGAATTTACGCAAGATGCTTGCTCTGGTTTCTTTGAATTGCCATTATATCCAATTCAGCAAACGGTTTGCCCAGCAAATTAATTTAAACTAATTTAAAAACAGAAAGAATCATTGTCTTTCTGTTTTTTTTGTGTTTATTATTTTATAATAAAATTTTATATATGGTATTGAAATAGGTTTGGTTTTGTTGTATAATTATAATCATAATAAGTAATGTGTGCATTAAAATTTGTTTTATGAGGTGAGTGGTATGTATAACAAATTTATTTCTGATGAACAAAATAAAATTTTAGAAATTTTGGAATGGACAAATTGTAGGCTTATGGAAGCTAACGACCAATTGCGTGGTGCAAGAGCCAACAATTTGGATGAAAGAACCATTAGATATTTTGATGATAAAATTGATTTTTATAAAGAATGCAGAACCGACCTTACACAAGAAGTTTATACAAACTATGCAAAAGAAATGTTGGTGGCTGAAAAGAACGTTTCTAAAATGCAAACAATTTTGTGGGGGGAATTTAAACGCAGATACCCTGACTGCAAAAAAACTTTTGAAGATGTTTTCAAAAATGGAATGTGTTACTACAAACCATTTATTCAAGATTTTTCTTTAAACACAAAAGCTCCAATTCCAACATTCAAAAATTTAAACGATGCTTTTGTAACTTACACCATTGTTGCTATGGAAAAAGAAAAACTTGAAAGTTTTTATAATTTATATAATGGCATTCATAGTGAAGTTGGTGAATATGGTGCTAAACCATTTGTTTATAGAACTTTGGATGAAAGTTTGATTGGTGTTCCAATTTGGGCTATTAATGAAATTAATAATGCAATTATAAAACAATTCCCAAAAGCAAAAAAAGCAATTGTAAAACACACAATGGAAGTTCAAAAATTGCGCACCAAATTGTCACGTGACCCTAACAATAAAGATTTAGCAAAAGAATATAACCAAGCATACGATGCGTTGGAAAATTGCACAAGAATGGTTGAGCAATATGAAAAAGTTGCTTATTGTGTTCAAAATCCTGCTGCTAGAATTAAAAATGCAACCAACAGGGGTGCGTTTAGTGGCATGGTTAACCGTGGATACGAAATTTTTAGTGAACTTGTGTTGGGTGTTCCAAAAAATATTAGAAAACTTTCAATCAAACGTGAAAGAATTATTTGCCACAAACAAGAAATTGATGATATTGTTGATGCAGCAAAATATTGTTTACAAACAGCCGAAGCTGCTATGGCATTAAATGCTTATATGGGCAAAGAAACCGAATTTGAATTGTTTAATTATGAATATTCTAAAAAGTTAATTAAACAAATTTTAAAAAGTGAATCTGAAAACGATATGCAAATGCGTGACTTTAAACGTGATCTTGCAATTTTGATTGATAATAAACCAGAAGTAAGAGAAGCTAAGCAAGATGTTGTTAGCCAAATTAAAGATGTTAAAAAAGGCTATGAAACAGCAAGATTTAACACTCCATTTGGTTTGGTTGCTTACCAAAACAAAAAACTTGTTAATGTTCACACAAAAGAAGAATTTCCAGTTAGCAAACTTGATGAATATGTTTACGATGGAAAATCTTTGATTTATAAAGTTGACGAAAACAATGCGATTTTAGGAATCAAAAAGTATGATGAAATGGAAAGAGAACTTTCAAACGAAGCAAAACTTGCTACAATTAGAAAACAAGTAAACTTAACCAAGTAAAAATTAAACCACCAGGAATTCTGGTGGTTTTGTTTGTAACATTTTGTTTAAAATAGGCATAAGAATAACAATAAATGTTAATTAATTTGAAATTAGTTGTAAAATTTGATAAAATAATAAGTGGAGAAAATTTTATGAAAATTTATGCAATTTCAGATTTACACCTAAGCATTAATAGCAATAAACCAATGAATGTGTTTGGTCCTGTTTGGGATAATTATTTAGAAGAAATTAAGCAGAGTTGGGAACAAGTTAAAGATGACGACCTTGTTTTAATTTCGGGTGATTTGTCTTGGGCAATGAAAATGACTGATGCTTTGCCTGATTTGGAATATATTTCAAAACTAGGCAACGGAACAAAGATTGTTATAAAAGGCAACCATGATTATTGGTGGAGCAGTATAAGCAAACTTCGTGCAGAATTGCCTTTTAAAATGCA
>JAZRJQ010000013.1:0-1582 GCA_045645925.1 Clostridia bacterium
GTCTTTTTTTTGTTTTATTAGAAAATTTAACATAATTTGTTGCATAAAAAATTTGAACGTGTATAATAATAGTGTAAAGGTCAAAGAAAGTCAAACTTTAAATTTTACTTTAATCAACACAAAAATCAAGCAAAAAGGAGAGCGAAAGTGAAAACAATTAGTGATATTATTGAAGAGTTTATATTGTCACAACTTGAAGATGGTGAAATAAATTTAAGCCGAAACGAATTGGCCAACTTTTTTAATTGTGCGCCAAGTCAAATAAACTATGTTTTAACCACACGTTTTACTCCAATGAAGGGTTTTGATGTTGAAAGCAAACGTGGTGGTGGTGGTTACATTAAAATTGTTAAATTTTCTAATTCTAACAAAATTGAACACATAAACAATTTGATTAACAACTATATTGGTTTTAAAATTGATTATAATAATGCGCTAATGATTTTGGATAATCTGATTGCAAACAATATTATAAACGAAAGCGAATATAGAATTATTGCCGTTGCAATTTCTAACAAAAGTTTGGCTAGTCCTATTAACAATGAATCTCAAATGAGAGCAAGAATTTTAACAAATATTTTAATTGAAAAATGTAAGGAGAATTAAGTATGATTTGTGATAAATGTAAACAAAATAATGCAACTTTTCATAGTTCAGTTAATATTAATGGAAAATTGACCGAAACGCATTTGTGCAGTGAATGTGCTAATGAAAACAAGTTGTTCTCATTTAACAATTTTTTAAATCCAACATTCGATAATTTTGGTGTTTATGGTAATTTAAAGGAAGAACCAACATGTTCTTGCTGTGGTTATACTGTTTCTGATTTTAAAGCATCTGGAATGCTGGGTTGTAGCAATTGTTATAAAGAATTTAGAGATATTATAATTAAAAGTTTAGTTGGAATTCAGCCATCAACTGTTCATATTGGAAAACGTGCTAATGTTGAACCTGAAACTAACGAAAGGGAACAAAAAATTAAATTGCTTGAACTAAAACTTAAACAAGCAGTTGCAAATGAAAACTACGAACTAGCAAGCGAACTTAAAAAAGAAATTATCTCTTTAAAAGAAGGTGGCAAAAATGAATAATAATATTATTGTTAGTTCAAGAATAAGGCTTGCAAGAAATTTAAACGATAAACCTTTTTCAAACAATACAAATTTAGAAAATGCAAATCAAGTATTAGAACAATGTTTTTCGGCTTTAAATGAAGTTTCTAATTTTAATTTTTACAAATGCAAGAACCTAAAAAATGAAGTTTTAGAAGAAATGCTTGAAGACCACTTAATTTCAAGCGAACTTATTAACAATTCTGATATTTCTGGTGTTGCAATTAGTCAAGACAACACTGTTTCAATTATGGTTAATGAAGAAGACCATTTAAGGCTTCAATGTATTTTAGATGGCTTAAACTTAAAGCAAGCGTATAATATAATTTCAGATGTTGATGCGGAGCTTAACCTAAGTTTAAACTATGCATTTGATGAAAAATTGGGTTATTTAACAGCTTGTCCAACAAATGTTGGAACAGGTATTAGGGCATCAGTTATGATGTTTTTGCCGGGTATTGCACTTACTA
>JAZRJQ010000014.1:0-2145 GCA_045645925.1 Clostridia bacterium
TGCAATTTTCACACATAAACAGTTTTTGGTTAATTATAGTTGTATTGCAGGAATATTGGCTACTATTGCATTTTTGTTATACCCAGCAGTTGGCTTAAACAGGGTTTATATGAGTTTTACTTGCCTATATAGCACAATTTCACATATGCTTGGTTTTGTGTGTTGTGTGTTGCTAATGACGCTAGGCTTTGCTAAATTTGAATTTAAACAAATTTGGATTCCTTATGTGTGCTTGGTTGTTATGTTTACATATGGTGCATTTTTAAATTTTGTTGCTTTTCCAGGTTCGGACTATATGTATATGGTAAATGACCCATTAGGCTTTAATTTAAATTTTCCTTATCAAATTTTATATTCTGCAATATTAATTGTCTACACATTTATGTATTACTTAATTTATTGGCTAGTTCAAAAAATAAAAAACAAAAAGGGCAGTGTTTAAACTGTCTTTTTAACTGATAAAAATTAATATTTGATGTAATATAATAAATAGAATTGCTTTGGCTCCAAATTTGGTGACATGGTCGAAATAGCCGAACTGCAATTCTTTTTTATATACAAAATGTTGACAATAAATTAAAACATTGTTATACAATTCTTGTGGTTAATTAAAACCGCAAGAATTATTTGGAGTTGGGGGACTGGCTCCTTTTTTTTTTGTTTTATAACAATTTAAAGGTTGTAAAAGTAAAAAAAGAATGAGTGTTAAACTCATTCTTTTTTTATTTATTTTTTTCTAAAAACGTCTTTTGGCATACCACATAATGGGCATTTTTCTGGTGGTTCAGCACCTTTATGAACATATCCGCAAACAGAGCAAACCCACTCAGTTTCGTTTAGAGTTGAGTCTTGTTTTGATGATTTGTTTTTATTGCTTTTAAATTTGTCGGAATTAATTAAAGCTTCAATTTCTGTGGCGATTTGTTCTGCTTTTTCTAAATCTAAATTGCCCATATCAACAATTTTCATACCAGTTAATTCGCTAAATTTTTTAAGCAAAGCTTGTTCTTCTGGGAATAGTGTGTCAACTCTTAACTGACCATTTACAAAGAATTTTGTAAAAGTGTGTGAAGGGTTGTTTTTGTTGATTTCTTCTGCAACAATAGGGAATTCTTTTTCTGAGAATAAGCCTTCGCCAACCAAAATAACGTTTTTGGTTTTTAATTGGTCTTTAACTCTGCTTAAATAAAGTTTTGTTAGTTGAGCAGTGTATGGTCCTCTAAAATTAAATACTAAAACAATGTTGTCAATTTCGCTTAAATCTTCTGCTTCGAAAGGTGTGTCAATGTTAATACATTTGCAGTTTAATTTGTTTGAAATTGTTTGTGCAACTTTTTTTGCACTTCCATGAAAGGTTTCATAGGTTACTATGGTGTTTTCCATATTGTTTTCTCCTTAGTAAAGTTGTTACAACTAAAATATAACATATTTTGTCGATTTTTGTCTTGTTAAATAATAATAAATTTGGTTATTGATTTTAACTAGACATTTGTTATCTTGTAATAAAACAAAGGGGAATGAAACAAAAAAAATCACTCGTTTGAGTGATTTACTTGGTAGGAATGAGTTTAGACCACCAACTTGTTTGCTTATACCAACAAAAGTTGGTTGAAGATTGTAAAGTTAAAAAAAGAATGAGTGTTAAACTCATTCTATTTGGTAGGAATGAGTGGGGCGACGCGTAAAGAAAAGTTGCCTGTGGCAATTTTTTAGCTAAAGCCGGGAGCAACTTGTTTGCGGTCTGGCTCCGACAGGAGCGAACCCCGAGGTGGTTCGAGTCTTAAATAAAACAAAAAAAATCACTCGTTTGAGTGATTTATTTGGTAGGAATGAGTGGACTCGAACCACCGACCCCCACCTTATCAGGGTGGTGCTCTAACCGACTGAGCTACATTCCTATATAAATTGCGAATTTATCGCACGGGACACAAGTTTAAAGAAACTTGATACTTTGAAAGGGAAGTTTAAGAATAAATCTTAAAAGAAATAATATTGGTGGAGATAATCGGATTCGAACCGATGACCCCCTGCTTGCAAGGCAGGTGCTCTAGCCAACTGAGCTATACCCCCAAGTGCATTTACAAGTTTGTTGCGTGGGCAATGGTGGTGGCCGGCGGCACGCAACCGTGATCATGTAAATGCTTT
>JAZRJQ010000015.1:0-6587 GCA_045645925.1 Clostridia bacterium
AATAGGTAAATACTTAATTATTAAGCCATTTTTTGAATATTAACCAAAAATATAATATTTTAAAAAAATTTAACAAAAATTTGGAAAATTTGTTAAATTTTGGTGTTTACATAAATTAAAACTTAAAAAGGAAACAAAAAAGTTATGGAATATGGAACAAAAAGTGTGGAAAATCAGGAAAGTTTTGCTTTTGAATTTGCTGAACATTTAACAAAAAAAGGGCTTAATGACCCAATTTTTTTGTGTGTTGGAAACTCAAATGTGGTTGCCGATTTGTTTGGACCACTTTGTGGTGAAATACTAAAAACTAAGTATAAATTTAATAATGTTTTTGGTGATCTTAAAAACAACATTACAAGTAAAAATTTGTTTCAAACTTTTAAGATGTTAAAAACAAATTTTCCACTAAATCCAATTTGTGTTATTGATGCTAGTTTGTGTGAAGTTGAAAGTGTAGGGTCGGTCAGATTTTTACCTTACGGTTGTTTGCCAGCATGCAACACAAACACAACTATTATGGGGAATTTTAGCGTTTTGGGGTGTGTTAATGTTACGGGTGTTAATGGTTTAATGTTTTTAAAAACAGTTAAGTTTGATATGGTTGTTTCTATGTGTGAATTTGTTTGTGGTGCAATAAACAGGGCAATTGAACTTAAAAAAATTATAGAAAATGTTTCCAATAAAAAGGCCAACTAATTTGGTTGTAATATTAAAGTTTGGCTTAAACTCTAAACAATTTGCGTTGTACAAATTTCAACAAATTTCTTAAATTTTAATGATATATAATAATTATAAATATATTAATAATTAATATATTAGTGTACAACAAATAATTTTTGTGTTAAAATTGATAAGCAGTAAAAGTTAGAAGGAGATATTTTTTGGATAATAAAAAGAAAAAACGTGGCTCATCAAGTATTGTATCGTTTATTGTTATAATACTAGCCGTTATTTTAGTATTTTATATGGCAGGCCAAGGCTCAACAGGTAAAAAAATTGATGGTGCCGATGCTGCCTACAACTTAATGCAAGAAGGTGTTGTTAGCGACATTTATTTGCAAGGTGGAGTTGGAAAAATTAGATTGGTTGATAGCGAAATTTCAGATAAAGAATGGCCAAATTCGTCACACTATTATTTTGAATACACCATGACAATTGAACTTGAACCCTTGTTTGAATTGCGTGATACAATCGGCCAAGCAAAGGGCTATAAACCATTTGATGTTGAATTATCAGACACTCAAATTGCTGACCTTACATTAAAATATAAAGATTACAACCGTGTTGTTATTACTTCAAGCCCAGCAAAACAAAGTGTTTTATCAACAATTTTACCATATGTTAGCATTGGCATTGTTTTAATTATTGGAATTTTAATGTTCAGAATGTTAAGTGGTAAGGGTCAAGGTGCTGGTGGTGGATTTGCAAAAAGCAAAGCAAGAGTTAACGAAAAAACAAATGTTAAATTTGCTGATATTGCCGGTGCAGAAGAAGAAAAAGAAGAAACAAAAGAAATTGTTGAATTTTTAAAGAATCCAGCAAAATTTAAAGCACTTGGTGCAAGAATTCCTAAGGGTGTGTTACTTGTTGGCCCACCAGGAACAGGCAAAACATTGCTAGCAAAAGCAGTTGCAGGCGAAAGTAATGTTCCTTTCTTCTCAATTAGTGGTTCCGACTTTGTTGAATTATATGTTGGTGTGGGTGCTGGTCGTGTTAGAGATTTGTTTGAAACAGCAAAAAATAGCGCACCATGTATTGTGTTTATTGACGAAATTGACGCAGTTGGTCGTCAACGTGGAGCAGGTTTAGGTGGTGGTAACGACGAAAGAGAACAAACCTTAAACCAATTGCTTGTTGAAATGGACGGTTTTGAAAGTAACGAAGGCATTATTGTGTTGGCAGCAACAAACCGTGCAGATGTTTTGGATCCAGCATTGCTTCGTCCGGGCAGATTTGACCGTCAAATTTATGTTAACGTTCCTGATGTTAAGGGGCGTGAAGGCATTATGAAAATTCATGCTAAAAACAAACCTATTGACGAAAGTGTTAATTTCCAAGAAATTGCACGATTAACAAGTGGTTTTACTGGTGCTGATATTGAAAACTTCCTTAACGAAGCAGCAATCTTGGCAGCACGTGACAATCGTTTAACAATTACAATGGAAGATATTAGCGAAGGTATTAACAAAGTTTTAATTGGACCACAAAAGAAATCAAAAATTATTACCGAAGCAGACAAAAAAATTACAGCTTACCACGAAGCAGGGCATGCAATTTTGGCCAAAATGCTTAATTATGGTGATGCTGTTCATGAAGTTTCAATTATTCCACGTGGCATGGCTGGTGGCTTTACATCAACACGCCCAGAAAACGATAACGACTTTATTTTCTACAACAAGTTGTGTGATAAAATTAGCATGACAATGGGTGGTAGAATTGCCGAAGAAATTGTGTTTAACGATATTACAGCAGGTGCAAGTTCTGATATTAACCATGCAACAGGTATTGCACGTAAAATGGTTACTGAATGGGGTATGAGTAAAAAGCTTGGTTTTATAAATCTTGGAAAATCAACCGAAGTGTTTATTGGCCGTGATTATCAAACCCAAGTTAACTATTCAGAACAAACTGCTGCATTAATTGATTCTGAAATAAAAGCAATTATGGAAGCTTGTTATCAAAAAGGTAAGAAGTTGTTAACCGACAACCGTAGCATTTTGGATAACATGGCACAATTATTAATTGAAAAAGAAACAATTTATGCCGAAGAAGTTGATGCAATTATTAATGGTGCTGACTACAAACAAGTTGCTTTGGCACTAGAAAAGAAAGCAGAAGAAGCAAAAAAACGCAACGAAGAACGTAAAAAACAAGCAGAATTAGAAAACTTTAAACGTATGCAAGAACTTAAAATTAAAGCAGCCGAAGCACTAACAAATGCTGGTGTTATTACAAAACAAGATCTTGATATGATTAAAGCTGAAACATTATACACAGCAAGTTCAGGCGATGTTAAACCAGAAGAAGATAAAACCGAAGCTGAAAAACGCACCGACTTGGAAGCAAAAAAAGAATTAGCCGAAGAAAAAGCAGAACAAGGTGAAAACCCAGAAGTTGAAGAAGAAAAACCTTTGGAAATTGAATCAAAGGAAGCAGAAAAATCTAAAACAAGAAAAACAACAACAAAAAAATCAACTTCAACAGCAAAATCTAAAACAAAAAAAGAATCTTCAAACACAGAAGATAAAAAGAATTAATTTTGCTTTGACAATTAAGGCATAATATAATAAAATTTATGTATTATAATGGTAAAAGGTAAGTAAGATGAAAAATACATTAACGAAAGTTTTAGCAATTGTTGCAGCAGCATTAGTTTTGTTAATTGCAGCAGCAGCAGTAACATTATCAATTGTAAAATCAGATTTTAACGAAGTTATTAACACTGATAAAATTGAAGCAATTACAGTTTATTTAGAAGATAAAGATAATTGTTATACCAGTGAAAACGACCAAGAAGTGTTTAACAAAATTATTGAACTTTACAACAAAGGAACAAAAGAAAGCATTATTAGTGCATTGTTCCAAGGTGCTTATAGTGAAGAAGCACAACCTGAAACACTATCAACTTCAAAAAGTGTTTCAAGTTTGCAAACACCAGAAACTGGCAAATATGTTTTAAAATTCAGTTTTGCAGAAAATCAAGCATTAGTTGTTGATGGTGAAACAATTACAGATTCTTCAATTTATGGTTCTGATAAAACAGTTTACTTTAATTCTGTTTACTTTGTTGTTGAAGATAACACAACTTTAACAAAAGTTAATTGCTATATTGTAACATCAACATCAAGCACATATTGTTACAGATATGTAAGTTTTGCAACTCACCACAGCGAATTGCATGATTACATTGGTGGATTAGATTTCCCTGGCTAAGAATAAAAAAAATAAAAGAACGGATAATTAATCCGTTCTTTTTTGTTTTCAAATATTGTTAACACTTATTATTTGTTGTTTTGTGTTTCGGTGTTTTCTGCTTTATTTTCAGCAGTCTTTTTTGTTTGACGTTCGTGCACTTTTTTTACCTTTTGTTTCTTTTCAGGTTGGTCTGGTGTTGCGTCTTCGGTAACATCAGCTTGTTTTGTTATGTTGTTAACAACTTCCTTATTGTTTTGTTTTAGTTTTTTAATTAAGTTTTTGTAATAAGTTTTTTGAACTTTTTGCAACAACTTTATAATTTCAGGATTGTATGCTCCAACAAAACTTGTTAAGCAATCGCCTTGGTTGTTTAAACAAATTGTTATTGCAGTGCAACATGTTTCGTTAATTAATTCTTCTTTTGATGTTGAATTAGTAATTTTAATTTCAAGTTCATTTAATGCATTAAATCTTTGTTCCATGTTTGCCACCTTTTACACGTTAAATTTGAAAAGCACAACGTCGCCATCTTTAACAACATATTCTTTGCCTTCCATTCTAACTTTGCCTTTTTCTTTTGCTTTTAAAAAGTTTCCTGCTTCAACAATATCTTCGTAACTAACAATTTCAGCTTTAATAAAACCACGTTCAAAGTCGGTATGAATTTTTCCGGCTGCTTGTGGTGCTTTTGTTCCTTTGGTTATTGTCCAAGCTCTAACTTCTTTTTCACCAGCAGTTAAATAACTAATTAAACCAAGCAAATCGTAACCAGCAACAATTAATTTGCTTAAACCTGTTTCTTTTAAGCCAAGTTCTTCTTTAAATAGTTCAGCTTCTTCTTCGCTTAGTCCACAAAGTTCTTCTTCAAATCTTGCACAAACAACAACCGATTTTGCGTTTTCACTTTTTGCAAATTCTTTAACTTGTTTAACATAATCAATGCTATCTTCTGGAACTGCAATATTATCATCGCTAATGTTGGCACAGTAAATAACAGGTTTTGATGTTATTAAAAAGAAACTTTTAATTAATTCTTGTTCTTCTTCGTTTGCGTTATAACTTCTAACAGGTTTTTCATTTTCTAAAACATCTTTTAGTTTACGTAAAATTTCAACTTCTGCTAACGCATCTTTGTTTCCAGTTTTAAAAAGTTTTTCTGCTTTTTCTAAACGTTTGTTAACGGTTTCAAGGTCTGCCAAAATTAATTCTAAATTTATTTCTTCAATATCTCTAACAGGATTAACATTGCCGTCAACGTGTGTGATGTTTGGATTATCAAAACATCTTACAACGTGAACAATTGCATCAACTTCTCTAATGTGGCTTAAAAATTTGTTACCAAGTCCTTCACCCTTGCTTGCACCTTTAACCAATCCAGCAATATCAACAAACTCAATAATTGCAGGTGTTATTTTTTTTGTGTTGTACATTTCACCCAAAACATTTAGTCGTTCGTCTGGAACTGCAACAATTCCAACGTTTGGTTCAATTGTGCAGAAAGGATAGTTTTCGCTTGGAATACTGTTTTTTGTGATTGCATTAAACAATGTGCTTTTGCCAACGTTAGGCAAACCAACAACTCCTAATTTCATTTTGTTCCTCCAAATTAAACAAACCAATTTGGTTTGTAAGTTTTCAATTTTGCTTTAATAGTATATATTAAATTTTTTTAAATTAAAAGTGAATTTGTAAGAATTAACACAACTTGTTTTAAATATACTATTTGTATATAACAAAATTTTAAGGAAACAAAAATTATGTGGGAATTGTTTGTAATAATAATTTTGGGTTTGGTGCAGGGTGTAAGTGAATTTTTGCCAATTAGTTCAAGTGGACATTTGGTGGTTTTATATAATATTTTTAACATAACTGAAAACACAATTTTGCTTAGTGTTGTGTTGCATGTTGCAACACTAATTGCTGTTTGTATTTGCTACCGAAAACAACTTTTGTGCTTAGTAAAAAATCCTTTTTGTAAAACAAATTTAAAACTTTTAACAGCCACAATTCCAACAGTTGTGCTTGCGTTATTACTTAAAAATTTGGTGGAAAAAAGTTTTGACGGAACTTTTGTTACAGTTGGTTTTTTGGTTACAGCATTGGTTTTGGTGATTTCACAAAATGTGCAAAACAAAAACAAATTGCAACCAAGTGTGCGCTTTTTGTCAAAAACCAATAGTTTGTGTAACAATATAACTGATATTAACATTTCTTATGGACAAGCATTGTTGATTGGTGTTGCGCAGGGTGTTGCAATTTTTCCTGGGATTTCACGCAGTGGTTCAACAATTGCAACAGGTTTAATTTGTGGTGTTAATAAAAATGATGCAGCCGATTTTTCGTTTTTATTAAGCATACCAATAATTGTTGGAAGCATGATTTTAGAAGTGGCTAAAATTATAAAAGGTGGCGTTACAATTCAATTTGATTTTCTAAGTTTGATGGTGGGATTTTTGGTTTCTTTTTTTGGTGGATTGTTTGCCATTAAGTTAATGTTGAGATTTGTTAAAAACAAAAAGTTAACTTGGTTTAGTGTGTACTTGTTTTTGCTAAGTGCGTTTTTAATTTTAAATCAATTTGTGCTAGGGTGGTTTTAAAGTGTGAATTAATTTTCACACTTTTTTAATTTACAAAATTTTTTTAATTGCAAATAAGTCGGAGGCCAAGCGGTC
>JAZRJQ010000016.1:0-1800 GCA_045645925.1 Clostridia bacterium
TGAAAGCATTGCTGAAAACACTTTTTCGTTGGATTTTAGTTTACTAAAATGAACTGAACTAACAAATTCAAAATACTCCTGATTATTATAAAATATATCATACATTTTTTCTTGTGTTATCATCAAAAATATTTTACCAAATTTTAATTAATAGTTAAAACGATTTTAATAATTAAATAAATGTGTTAAAATGTTAGTGGTGTTAAAATGTTAAAAATAATTTTTGTATGCACGGGTAATACTTGCCGTAGCCCTATGGCTGAAGCAATATTAAAACATAAACTTAATAATTTAGGTGTTACAGATGTTAAAGTTTCAAGCGCTGGAATTATGGCTGAAACAAATTCGTTAACTAGCAAAAACACTATTCTTGCTTTAAAGAACTTGGGGATTGTTGTTAAAGCAAAAAAGGGTAAACAACTAACAAAAAGCATGGTAACACCAAATACAATTTTAATTCCAATAACCCAAAACCACGCTGAGTATGTTAAAAATGTTGCAAGGTGTATGGCGTTAAGTGATTTTGCCAGTGGTGTTGATATTCCTGACCCTTATGGGCAAGATTTGGCAGTGTATGAAAAATGTGCAAAAATTTTAGATTTTGTTTGTGATGAAATTGCAGATTTAATATTAATAGGAGAGTTAAAATGATTTATTTGGCTTGTGATCATAATGGTGTTGAAAAAATGAAGTTTGTTAAAAACTGGTTAACAAAAAACGGGTATGAATTTGTGTCAGTTGGTGCTGATGAATATGTTAAAACCGATTCTTATGTTGACTATGTTAAAAAAGCAAATGAAGAAGTTAAAAAAGAAGGTAACTTAGGTATTTATATGTGTGGCACTGGTGTTGGTGCAAGTATTGCGGCAAACAGAGCAAAAGGTGTAAGAGCAGTGCTATGCAACATGCCCAAAACTGCTTATTTTAGCAGAATGCATAATAACGCTAATGTTTTGGTTTTAAGTGGTGGATACAAAGGATACCCTAAAATGTGCAACTTAAAACTTGCTAAAATTTTAAAAACTTTTTTAACAACTCCATTTGAAGGAGATAGGCACGTTCAACGTGTTAAAGATTTAGATGAAATGTATAATTAAAATTGCACAAATTGTGCAATTTTTTTGTTTTTTATGTATGTTTTGCAAACTTTAAACATATGTATTTTTTGTTATGAAAATTAAAAAGACTATTATTTCAATATTGTGTGTTTTATGTTTGGTTTGCTTGTATGGTTGCCAAAAACAAAAAATTTATGATATGGCTATAACTAATATTGCAGAAGTTAGGGAACTTATGCTTGGTGGTGAAAACGAAAATGTTAAAGCAACATTGATTAGTGGATTTAGAGAAATTGATTATGTTGTTAATGGTTATTGCACCCAACCTATTGAATTTGGAGTTTTAACATTTAATGTTTTGGCAGATATTGTAATACCTGAAAATGTTAGTTATGTTTTAACCATTGGCTCGGTTAGGTATGATGGAAAGTTGGAACATAATCCATATAACGATACATATGTGTGTGATATTCAAAAGAAAATTGAACAAGGACAAATTGTTTTTGCAAAAATTATTGCAGGTGAGTTTGTTGAAAATGTTGAATTAACAACAGTTACATATAAATGGGTGTTAAACTATAAAGATGCTTTAAGAACTGCGTGTTCAGAACTTAGTAAGGAACTAGAAGAATTTGTAAAAGATGAGCAGTTTTGTGGCGAATGTTACATTAAAATTTTAAATGATGATGAATTAAATAATTTGTATTATTGGTATGTGAATTTTGTTTCAAGATTTGCTAAA
>JAZRJQ010000017.1:0-6369 GCA_045645925.1 Clostridia bacterium
TTGATTATACACTTCATACTATGTTAACAAAGTTTTTTGTGTTACAACATGTTGTTTTTCTGCTTTAATTGGTTGGAAAAAACTGCTAAGTGGGTTAAAATATTAAGGTGAAATTTAGGAGATTATTTATGAGTAAAATTATTGTTATTACTGGCGCAAGCAGTGGTATTGGAAAGTGTACTGCTCAAATGTTTAGGGCAAAAGGTGAAACTGTTGTAAACGTTTCACGTGAGATTGATGTTGACTACCCAGATTTAAGTTATGTATGCGATGTTTCAAATGAAGAATTGGTAAAACAAGCATTTAGTAAAATTGGCGAACGTTTTGGTAAAATTGATGTGTTAATTAACAATGCTGGTTTTGGTGTTAGTGGAGCACTAGAATTGGTTCCAACCGAAACTTTTAAAAGCATTATGGATGTTAATTTGTTTGGTGTTTACTATTGCAGTAAGTATGCATTACCTTATATGAGTGCTGGTGCAAAAATTATAAACATTTCAAGTGCGTTAGGTATTTGGAGTGTTCCGTTTAGGGGAATGTACTGCACAAGCAAAGCCGCAGTGTTGTCGTTTACATATGCTCAAAGATTGGAGTTAAACGAAGCAGGCATTGATGTTTGCGCAATTTGCCCTGGCGATGTTAAATCTAATTTCAGCAAAAACCGTGTTAGAAATTTTGACACAAATTGTAGATACGGCAATCGTATTCAAAAAGCAGTTGGTTTTGTTGATAAGCATGAAAGCAAACGTATGCCACCAGAAGTTGTTGCAAAAGCAATTTTAAAACAAACCTACAAACGCAAAAGCAAACCAATGGTTATTGTTAGCAGAAAGTATAATGTGTGTCATTTCTTGCTTAGATTTTTCCCAACCAGTTTTGAATTGTTTATGATTAACAAAATTTTTGGTGGTGGAAAATTGGAACAAGATAACAGCGTTTCAACTGTTCAATCTGAAAATGTTGAAACTGAAAATAACCAACAAAACTAACATTTGCAGGCATATATTGTTAACTTATTGTCAGAAAAGTTAAATTTGGTAAATAAATCGTTTTCTGATATGATTAAAGGTTTAAGTTTGATGTTGGATTTGGAGAATTAAATGGAAGAAATTTTTAATAAATTAAAAAAGTTTGAAAAACATGTTGAATTAATAAAAGCCAACAAAAACACTTTAAGTAGTGTTCAAAAAATTTTTAATTGTAGAATTCCTGCCGACCTTGAAAGTTGGTATAAAGTGTTTAATGGTGGCTATGTGTTTAGTACTAACTTTTTTTCAACAAAAACCAAAATTGATGGTAGACCAAACAAACTTACCTTAAAAGATGTTAACTCTAAAAAATGGAAAACCCAAAATCAACTGCCAGAAGATATTGTTTGTTTTGCTCAAACTAATTATGGCAACTATTATTGTTTTGCAACCAACGAACCAGACGATTGTGTTTATGAATGGGATTTGGAAGAAGGTGGTTTAATTTTGGTTTGGAAAACTTTTAAAGAATTTATGTTGGAACTTATTGCTAATGCTGAAGAAGATTTAAGGCTTGGTAATTTAGATTAAATTTAAGTGTGAACGTAAAGTGTGTTTTATCACAAACTTTATGTTTACACTTTTGTTTTTGATTTTATTGTGTTAGAATAGTTGCACATAATAAATATATATTAGGAGAAGTGTTATGAACATTTGGAAAGATATTCACCCAAAAAGAATTACTCCACAAACTTTTGAAGTTGTTATTGAAATTGAGCAAGGTAGCAAACTAAAATATGAACTAGATAAAGAAACTGGTATGCTTAAACTTGACCGTGTTTTATATACTAGCACACACTACCCAATGAACTATGGATTTATTCCACTAACATATTGTGGTGACCACGACCCACTTGATGTTTTTGTGTTGTGTAGTCAACCAATAACTCATTTGTGTTTGGTTCAATGTTATCCAATTGGCGTTATTACAATGACCGATAGAAACGAAAGTGACGAAAAAATTATTGCAATTCCTTATGGTGACCCACAATATAATTCTTACACCGACATAACCGATTTGCCACAACACGTGTTTGATGAACTTATGCACTTTTTAAGGGTGTATAAAGAATTAGAAGATAAAAAGGTTGAAGTTAAAGCATTGGGAAATCGTGAAAGAGCATTAGAAGCAATTTCACAAGCAATTGAATATTACAAGCAAAAACGTTTGGAAGGCGAAATTTAAAGCTTTATAAAATTAAAAACAACACCAGTTATTAGGGGTGTTGTTTTTTTGTAACAATAAAAATAAAAAAATAATACATAATAATTGTGCTAAAAATATTTTTTTTGGAAACAATTAATTTTAAAAGGGAGTAGTAAAATGAAAGATAAAAAAATTTTAAATATTTGCTTGTTAACATTTGGATTGGTTTCGTTAATAACTTTTATTTTGCCGTTAAAAAAGTTTGAGTTTTTTCAAAACGAAAATGGGTTTGTTAAGGTTATGTTTTATGTGTTAAATGCAGTTTTAATTGTTGCGTTAATAACCTTGATTGTTCTTGCAATAATAAACTTGTTTCAAGATGATTATGCTTATGTTAAGTTTATGGAAGTTATGGCACTTGTTGGGTTTTCAGTAGTGTTTTTATGTTTGTTAATTTTTGCTGTAAGCAGTGTTTCAAAAATTAGTTTAGGATATTTACTTGTTGTAATTGAAATGTTTTTCACGGCTAATTTTAGCCAAATATCCAGACTTTTGGGTGTAAGTTTTCAAGGCAAAAAAAATGTAAAAACAAAAAAAGAAGAAAACCAATGTTTGGAAACAAAAAATGAACAAGTTATAAAAAACAAGTAAACTTCTTTAAAATTTGCTAATCAATAAAAAGAACCAACTTTAAATCACTATTTTTGTTGGTTCTTTTTTGCATTTTACTGCATAATTTGCCATGTTTATTTAACGTTTGTTTACACAAAATAATTGTAAAAACGAAGTTAATATGTTAATATATGTTAAGAGTATATATAAATAATAGGGAAAATGTGTACTTTGTTTTGGTTATGTAAAATTTAAAAGGAGCAAAATGAAAAAAGCAGTAAGATTTTTAACTTCATCAAAATTTATGCTTACGTTAACCTTCGTTCTTAACGTGGCTGTTTTTGTTGTTGCTTGTTTTGTTTTGCCTGTTTATGTTTACCCAATTGTTTCGGTGTTGGCGTTACTATGTTTAATGTTTCAAATAACAAAGGAAGCAGATTCAGCACCTAACGCATTAATTTGGTTTATTCTTGTTTTGATGTTACCATTCTTTTCAGCAACTCTGTTTATTCAACTTAGTTCGTCACGTGCTTCAAAATCAAAACGCAGAAAATATCAAAACATTACATATCAATCGTTTAAAACTTTGGAACAATCAAATTCCACAGTTGACGCATTAACAAAATTCAACTTAGCATCTGCAAACATTTCTAAGTTTGTTTATAATGCTGAAAAATGGCCAACATATTCTGAAAGTTCAACTTCATACTTATCAACTGGTGAATTGTATTATGCTGATTTGTTTAACGAAATTAAACAAGCAAAAAAATATGTGTTGGTTCAATGTTATAAAATTGTTCCGGGTAAAATTTGGGAAGAAATGTTTAACATCTTACGTCTTAAAGCCAGAGAAGGTGTTGAAGTAAAACTTCTTTACGATGATTTTGGTTGTTTAACAAGTTTTTATGATAAAAAGTTTTTCAAAAAACTTAACAACCATGGTATTGAAACAATTCCGTTTAACAAACTTGGAGCATCAATTGGTTCGTTTAGTCAATGCCGTAATCACCAAAAACTTACAATTATTGATGGTAAAATTGCATTTGTGGGTGGAATTAATATTGGTGACCAATATGCAAACATAAAAAAGAAAAATTCTTTTTGGAAAGATTGTGCTGTAAAAGTTTTGGGTCAGGCTGTTTGGAGTTATGTTGTAATATTTTTTAACAATTGGCAATTTGCTTCAAAAAAATTTATTGACGTTACAAAATATAAAGTTACTTACGAAAAGAATGCAAAAGTAAAAGAAATTGTTCAACCATTTGAAACAAACCCTATAACAAAAATTAGCGTGTCGAAATCAATTATTTTAAAAATGATTGGTGCAGCGCAAAAAAATATTATTATTACGGCTCCGTACATAATTTTTGACCACGACTTGTTGCTTGCACTTAAACAACAAGCAGGCAGTGGAGTTGAAGTAAAATTGTTGTTGCCTGGTGTTTCAAACAAAAAGATTTCAAATTATTTAACAAGGTCTTATTATGCTGAACTTATTAAGGCAGGGGTTAAAGTGTTTGAATATGCAAACAATGTTGTTAATTCAAAATTGATTGTTGTTGACGATTCAACCTTTGTGCTTGGTAGTGCTGATTTTGATTTCAGAAAAATGTTTACACATTTTGAAGCAGGAATTATTGTTCACAATTCAAAAACAGTGTTAACAGCAAAACAAGATATTGAAAAAATTATTTCTTCTAGTCATGCAATAACTTTGCGTGATTGTAAACAACGTAAAATGCGTGAAAAAATTTCAGCACGTTTAATTAGAATGTTTACACCATTTATGTAACAAAAAAAGACTTGGATTTTAAAACCCGAGTCTTTTTTGTTTTTATGTTATTGCCAATCCCTTGGATTGCTTGAAACGTTAACGGTTTGACCACTTAAATGTTTTTTTGCTTTGCCAAAATAAATTAATGCTGCAACTTGGAAACAAATACCAAAAAACATTCCAGCCAATGATAGTAGGCTTAGCCAAACGTTTTCAAGGTCTGCTACTTTAATTGCAATTGAAAGCCCTAAACCAACAATAATAAAAATTAGTGCTTCTATTTGAAAAACGGTAGCATTTTTTCTAAGTTTTTTAATTAATTCACTGCGTTTTAACAAAAAATCTCTATTGTTTGTGTTAGGCATAATTTCCACCACCTTTTTTAGTTTGCAAAAATAGTATATTACATTTTACTTTGTTTTGCAAGTGTCAATTAAATATATGTGGGTGTGTGCCCATATAAAACCAATAAAAAAACAAGTTCTTATAATGTTGAACTTGTTTTTTAGTTTATTGTAATTTATTTTCTTTTTTTAAAGAAACAGTTTTAATTATTTTCTTAACCAAATAATAAACACCATAAATTAGTGCACACATTGCAAACACTGCAAGCACAACCATAAGCGGCATTATTTTGTCTGATAAAAATGGGAAAATGCTTGATTCAATAAAAAACCAATTTTGTTCACCATCATAAATAGTGTTTCCAAATGCAGCCCAAACTAACATTATCAAAATTCCACATAGTTCGTGCCATAGTTGTTTTATGTTAAGTTCAACAATTCCTAACGCTAAATTTAAGAAAGCCCAAGTAAATAGAAATCCATGATACATAAATGTTTGGAAGATAATATAACTAAATGGTGGTTGACCACCTAACGCTGAGCCAGGGTAACACATCCACATAAGTGATGATGCAATTGATAATGTTATTACAACATGTTTTATTTTTTCAAACTTTTTGTTAAATTCCACGAAAGGTGCTAACACTGCCATTAGTGTGCAAATGTTAAAAGGAAGCTTGTAAACACTAATTCCACTGTAACTATCAGAAAGGGGCATAATAAAGAAATCTGCAATATATAATCCTATGGTAAGATAACAAAATAATTTTGTAAGTTTTGTTTTTGTTTCAAAACTTTTATTTTTAAAAAGAACTGCAAGCAAAATTGCTCCACCTAAAATTATAAATAAATATAAAAAGTGCCAAATATCAAACAACCCAATTTTAAGGTTGGAATTGTTTTCACTAAATAACCATTTAAAAAAGTTGCTCATGTTTTTCTCCAATTGATTTATCTTAGGTTAAAATTTTAATTTACAGTATGAGTTTAGCATATTTGCGTTTGATTAAAAACTTAATATTGATGTTTTATTTTGTTTTTTTGCCGTTAGCATAAGTAAACACAAAATTGTTGAGCTGTTATTTGCAAAGTAAAAAAACAACACCATAGTTAATGCTAGGTGTTATTTTATTTTGGTAGCCCTATGGGGAATTGAACCCCAGATTCCGCCGTGAGAGGGCGACGTCTTAACGTCTTGACCATAGGGCCATAACAAATTTTGTTTGCACGTTTAGTATATACAAATTAATGTAAAATTGCAAGTTCTTTTTTATTTACTTTTCATTTAAAAAAAATAATGCTAAAATAAAATTGAAATTAATAACAAGTATGAGGGGTGCGCTATGTTAAAAAATAGTAAAAGTATAAAATTAGTTAGCATTGTTTGTTATTTGGTTGCAGTGTTAAGTTTGGGTGTTTTTGTTTACGAACTTGTAAAACAAAAAGGCAACTATATGGCAAACC
>JAZRJQ010000018.1:0-2366 GCA_045645925.1 Clostridia bacterium
GGTGACTAGAAAACAGTATGAATTAACATACAGTTTAATAGACATTAGCCGTACGCTAGTACACACAACCATTGCTGGTGGCATTAGCAGGGGGGAAACACCTGTTCCCATTCCGAACACAGAAGTGAAGACCTCTAACGCCAAGAATACTAGTTTGGAAACGAACTGGAAATATAGGTAGCTGCCAGCTTTCCATTTTAAAGAAGAACCATTTGGTTCTTCTTTTTTTTGCTAAAATTATGGATTTTAAGTACTATGCAACATTTAAAAATAAACCTAAATAAAGCCATATTTTAAAATAATATATAGGTATAAAAATTTTTTAAAAAATATTAAAAATTTTTCATAAAAAGTGTTGACTTTTGCTCACTTTACGCATATAATACTAATGTTATTCCTCGATAGCTCAACGGTGGAGCACTCGGCTGTTAACCGATAGGTTACAGGTTCGAATCCTGTTCGGGGAGCCAATAAGAAGATAGGTTTTTAAACCTATCTTTTTTTGTTTTAATGTATGATTTAGTAATGATATAATATTGTTGGAATTAATTTAAACAAAATGAATAGGAGGATAGTTTATGGATAGATATTTAATGGGTGTTAATGGTGAACTATCTTATGATGAATTAAAAAGTATTTGTCAAACAGAAGTTCCTGATGGTGAGTATTATAACTATCAAAAAATTCGTAAAGTTATACTTCGTAAATTAAATGGTGAAATTAACGATGATTATTTTAGAACTTGGTTAATTGTTGTTTCATGGGCATTAAATGATGATAAATATTATGATTTATCATGGGTATTTGATGGATATTCTTTTGAAGATAAGTTTGACCAAAAACTTGTTATGGAAATTTTGGCAACACTAAAAGATTTGGATTATAAATTAAACAACAACGAATTCATTAATCAACACAAAATTGATGGTTTAAAAGTTGTATATTTAAGATTTGAACATTGTAATTTTACGAATGATTCTACTGTTTATAAGGCATATTTTGTAGATTATAAAAACAAACGATTTGATATTCGATTTGTTGATGACTATTTGTTTGATTATGATGATAACATTATGTATTGTACAATTGATTCAACCGAAATAGAAGAAGACTTTGATGGTTGCGAAACAACAGTGGAACCATATCGTACACCAGAAGAAGAACAGTTGATTAGTTTCTTGTTTGGTGAAGATGAAAATTGGATTTATGACCATAATTTAAAATTTTAATAAGTGAAATTTAAAAGGACTCTAACAAATAGAGTTCTATTTCTTTTTTAATTTTTTATTTTATACTATACTTAAAGTGGAGAATTAGTTAATTCTTATTTAAAAAAGAATAAATTAATTGATTTGCTTAACACTGTTAATAAGGTGGTATAATAAATGCTTAAAATTTTAGATGATATTTTGTTGTGTGATAATGTTGTTAGTAAGTTTTTTGAAAACTACAAAAATGCAGAGTTTAATGCTTGGCTTTTAAACATATTGCCTGAGGTTGAAGATTGTAAGAATCAAAAGCAAGATAATCCTTGGCATGTGTACGATTGTTTAAATCATATACTTCATTCAGTTGAAAACATAAATGCACAAACAAAGAATCTGCCACAAAACATTAGGCGTATGCTTGCATATGTTATGTTTTATCATGACATAGGAAAGCCTGCTTGTCACATTAGAAGATATGGTAAAATTTATGGCAGGGAAGTAGATAGTTTTTTTGGTCACAATTTAAAAAGTGAAGAAATTGCAAAACGCACACTTAATGTTTTTGGGTTTAATCAAGATGAAATTAATGTGATGTTAAAATTGATTAACAAGCATGATATTTTTATGTTTATTAGAACAAGTGACGATGGTAACCCACATCATAGAGTTTTAAATAATTCTTTGTTGCAGGAAGAAATTGATGATTTAAATTCTGTTGGTGATGGCAAACAGTTATTGCATTACTTAATAATGATTGGCAGGTCGGATAATAGGGCTCAAAATCCTGAACTTACTGCTCCTTCGTTAAAAATGCTTGATTGTATGACAGAAATGTTAAACAATTTAAACTAAGTTAAAAGTGGTTTTGTGAATATGATAAAAAATGTTGTTTTTGATAATGGTGGTGTTATAGTTGAATATTCTTTTAAAACTTATTTGAATTATTTTAAATTTCCTAAAAAAATTCAAAACAAATTAAATACTCTTTTTTTAACAGATGAATGGATTGATTTTGCAAAAGGTAAAATAACTAGTGAACAGTTTAAGAATTTTGCTGTAACTAAATTTAATGAAAATGTTAAAGATGTTGAACAAGTGCTGGATGTTAATAATTTAAAATATTTAATTCCACCATACATGCAAACAATAAATTTTATT
>JAZRJQ010000019.1:0-6866 GCA_045645925.1 Clostridia bacterium
TGTTTTCGTAATCAACAATATTGCTTTGTTTTAAAATATTGTAAAACTCTTTTTTTGCATCAATAATTTTAACCATTGTTCAAACTCTTTAAACCAAAAAAAATATAGACTTAACGCCTATATTTCTTTTATGAATTAATCTAAGTTGTAACGTTTTTTGAACTTTTCTACACGACCTGCGGTGTCAACTACTTTAGATTTTCCTGTATAAAAAGGATGGCATTTGCTGCAAATATCAACTTTAACAACATTACCATTATAAGTAGATTTGGTTTTAAATTTTTCACCACATGCACATACAACTTCTACTTCATGATAATTTGGATGTGTATTTTCTTTCATGATTTTTTACCTCTATTTTTAATTGCTCTACTATTATATATATAAATGCAAATTGTGTCAACACAATTTTTTAAATTTGTAAGCAATAAAGGTATTTTATCTCCTTTTTACAATCACTTAATTTTATCAAAATTATTTTTTACAATGTTATACACATCTCCTGCACCCAAAACTATCACACAATCATAGTTTTTACTTTCAGTTTTTAAGCAATTAATTAGATCTGATTTATTCATTATAAGCTGTTTATTTTTATGCTTTACATGCTTAAACAAATTTGTTTCGCTACCAACAAAATCATATTCTTCACGTGCCGGATAAGTTTTAAAAATCACCAGCTTTTTAACCCCCTTAAAAACACCCGAAAACTCACGCAATAAAGCCACCGTTCTTGAATATGTGTGTGGCTGAAAAACACACAAAACGTTTTTAAAATGTTGGGTAAAATTGTTTATTGATTTTCTTATTTCGGTGGGGTGATGGCAATAATCAGCATACACCAAAGTTTCACCCAATTCACCCAGTTTTTCGTTCCTACGTTCCACACCTAAAAATGTGTTTAAACCATCATAAATTGCCGTAATACTTACATTAAAAATTCTAGATACGGCAATTGCAACAAGTGCATTTTCAATATTATATTCACCCATAACATTAAGCTTAAAATTTGACAAATATTTATCATTTTCATACACATCAAAACACAAACTTATTCCTTTGTTTTCAATGTTTTTAGCCACATAATTTGCACTATTTTTACCAAAAGTATAAATTGTTTTAGTGGCAACTTGTTTTAACACTTCATTATTATTTTCAGCAACACAAATTTTTGAATTGTTTAAAAACTTAACAAAAGATTGTTTTAAATCTTGAAAATCATGGTAACAATCCATATGGTCACGCTCAATGTTTGTAACAACTCCACAAGCAGAATATATGTGTTCAAAACTACGTTTATATTCACATGCTTCGGTTATAAAATAATCATTACCACCCACAACCAAATTTGAATTAAAATTTAAACAAACCCCACCAACATGAACTGTTGGGTTTAACCCTGCGCACCTAAAAATTTGACTAATCATGGCAGTTGTTGTTGTTTTACCATGTGTTCCAGAAATGGCAACAACATTGTTATACTGCTTACAAATAACACCCAAATATTCCGAACGTTCCATTGTTTTTATGCCCATTTTTTTTGCATAAACAAGTTCTGGATTATCATTTTTTATTGCACCAGTAAAAACCACCAAGGTTGGTTTAAAAGTTTTTATGTTGTTTTTATTATGTCCAATAAAAACTTTACACTTCAAACTTAACTTAATTGTTTGTTCATTTTCCACTGCATCGCTTCCTGCAATTTGGGCACCTAAATCATTAGTTAAGGTTGCCAATGCACTCATGCTGATACCACCAATACCAACAAAAAACACCCTGTTTTCATTAATTTTTAAATTATTTTCCATAAAATAATATATGAAAACAACATTAAAAAAGTTGTGTTATTTAATAATACTTGCTACAATAAGGTTAGAATTTTATATAAGGATGGTACACTAAATTGAAAATCAATGACATTCGTATTCGCTTAATTCAAAAAGAAGATAGCAAACTTAAAGCAGTAGCTTCAATTGTTATTGACGATTGCTTCGTAATTCACGACATTAAAGTTTTAGAAGGAAACCAAGGTTACTTTGTTGCTATGCCTAGCCGCAAAACACCTGATGGACAATACAAAGATGTTGCTCATCCACTAAACACACCTACACGTGAAGAACTTAACAAAGCAGTTCTTGCTGAATTTGAAAAAGCTAAAGCAAATCCACAAGAATAATTTAGTTAAACATAACACAATGGTGTTATAAACAAACAACTTAATATTTTTACTAAACACACGTATATAACACCTAAATATTTTATTTTAGTTATACACAATGTATTTTAGGCTAAAAAGTGGTTAATCCCACTTTTTTGTTTGTTAAAACACGTTTTTAGTAACTTATACACAAAAAAGACTAACCAAATTGGTTAGTCTTTTAATTTTGTTCAATTATTCAGCAACGTAAGTAACAGTAATTTCAACGTCTTCATTAGGCATAACAAATGTGTTATCTGTAACTGCAACATCAACATTTGATGTTGTTTTAACTGTTATAGTGTCAACAACATAACCAGTTTCAGGGGTAACTTCAATTGTTAAAGTTTTTCCTTCTAAAACATAGTCTGTGTCAGTAACAAGTACTTCGTCAGTATACACTTTTACGTTTGAAGCTTTTGTAACCAAACCTAAATGTTTGTATACAGCACTAATTGTTACATTTGAATTAGGCATTGTAAACTTGCCTTCAACAACTTCAACTTCATTGTTGCTACCATCTAACACAACAAGTCTATCTAGTTCATAACCGGTTGGAACTGTAACTTTAACTGTTACAAGTGCATCAGCAACAATTGTTCCACCTGTTGTTGCAGTTTTTAGAGTTGTTGCTTTGTAAGTTACACTTAAATCACTACCAAATGTTACTGTGTATTGTGGTTTAAATGTAACTGTTACTGTAACATTTTCAGCAGGCATATCAAAACTATATGCACTGTAACCATATTCAAATTGAGAACCACTTTCAGTAGTAATAATTATTGAATAAAGTTCATAGCCAGCAGCAGGAACTGCTGTTACGCTTGTTGGTTTGTTTTTAACAGCGTAACCAACGCTGTGGCTAGCTTCACCTTCACCAACAACAACAACAGTTACATTGAAATGTGAAAATTCTTCAGCGTAATCAATTTTAACATTGCTTGTTCCAACAACATACATTGTGTTGTTTTCACGTTCTTCACCATTAATTTTGAATGATGTGCAAGAATATCTTTCAGTTGGTGTGTAACTTACTGTTAGCACATCACCTTTTTCAATTTCTTGTCCACTTTGAATTTCTCTACCATTTTTCAAAACTTCTACGTTTGAACCAAATGAAATTGTGTATTTACGATTAACAATTGATGTTAATCCACTTTCCAAACCATCACAGCCTTTTAATGTTGGTAAAGCACCATCATTAAATGTCCAGTAAGTTTGGTTAAAGTCTCTGTCAGTTAAATGTTTTGGAGAAGTTCCTTGCAAGCTTCCAAGACTTGTGCCTGCTGGGTCCTTTTTAAACAAGTTAACCAAAGCATCTTTATTTGTAGGATTTGTTACACCATCTTGATTAACATAAGCATAGTTGAAGCAGTAACCTGCATCACGTTTTAAAGCATCCATGCCTAAGTCAAATAATGGATCTTGTAAAATTTCTTTTTCAGAAACTGAATAGTTTTTACCATTTTCTTTTGCAAAACTACATGTGTTATAGCAATTAATAATAATACCAACGGCTTTTGTTGAAGGATTTAAATTTAAATCAACAGCAAAACCCGCTTTAACACTTCCAGAATCTACACCACGTAAACTTGCACGTGTGTAACAATTTCTAATAACACCATTATCAATAATTGCTGCAAATCCACCAGCACGTTTACCTTCAACTGCTACTGTGCTATCAATTGCGCAAGAAGCAAATGTATCAGGAGCGTTTGATAATGAGTAGTTATAGTTTTTATCAACTTTTAAGTTGTATTTGCCTTCGTTTGGAGTTGAATAGTTAATTATACCAGCCAAACCACCAGCGTTATAACCTCTAATACTTGTGTTTTTAACATAAGCATTATTAACACTTGTTTTGGAAATTGCAGAACCAACCACACCACCAGCATAAACTTGATCGTTTGAAACCGGAGCATTAATTGCTGTTTTAACCATTACATTTGAAATTGTGCCTTGGTTAACACCTGCAATACCACCAATTGAACCTTTTAAGCCATTAATTGCAACTTCATTGCTTGTGATAACAAGAGAGTTTGAAATTGTTCCACTGTTGCCACCTGCAATACCACCAACATAAACTGTAAATGTTAAGTCTGGTGCAGATTCAGCTACAACAGCTGAACTATCAGCAAATTGACAACCTGTAACAACGCTTCCGTTGTAACCAACAATTCCACCAGCATAACCTTGTGATGTACCATATAATGTAACTTTTGCATTTGAAATCAAGTTGTAATTGTTGTCTCTATAATCCAATGCAGCACATGTAGAAATTGTACCATAGTTTTCACCAGCAATTGCACCAACTTTTTGAGTTGCTGTTAATGTGCCACCATAAACGTTACAGTTAATAATGTTCATACCTGCATATGATTTTGCAGCATTTCCAACTGATGAGTTGTAACCGTTTGAACCAACAATGCCACCAACAACTTTGCCGTTAACAATAATTGGGTTCATTAATTTAATATCTTCAATTTTGCCACCCTTAGCACCACTAGTTACACCAAATAATCCTGCATATTCATATTCTTCACGACTAATGTTTGCTGTGTCAGTTGGGTCAGCAACTGTTTTTAAGTTGATTATCTTGTAATAATCTTTAACACCATTTTTAATGTAAGCAGCAGCTCTTAATGTTCCAACAAATGGTTTGTTTACTGTTCCAATTGGAACCCAAACATCACTTTCACCAAATGTGATATCTGCTGTAATGATGTAGTTTCCATCAAGTTTCATACTTTGTAGTTCAGCCAAGCTATCAATTGTTGAGCCATCTGAAATATCAAATAAATCGTCAGAAACTTCAATGTTTGCAAAGTTTAGTGTTGGGAAACCATCATTTAAGTTTTCGTTAATATACCAAACTGAATCAAACTTCCAAGGAATCATTGTTGAAATAATTTCATATTCGTTTGTATCAGCATTTTTAATATGTTCTTTTTGTTCATGTGATTTATAAGTTGCTTGAAGTTTTAATTCATCAGCAGTTTTACCCATAACAACAAATTCAGTATCATCAAAACTGTTAGAGAAGTCATCATCCATGCAGTAGTAAGCAATACCATCAAATGTTGTTGCTTCTGTTCCTTCGGCCAAGTTTAAATTATCTTTATGATAATAGTTACCAATAACTTTTGAAACGTTACCTGCTTTTTCAACACCTTCTAAAACGTTTGTTGAAAGGTCTAATGTTGATCTGTCAACAAAAGCACCCATAATTCCACCAACATGCATGTTAACAGATTTTGTTGCTTTGTTTTTAATGCTAATTAATGAATAACAATCTTTAACATGTGCACCTGTGTAAGGATATAAATAACTATCATTTGTTTCGTTGAACACTTTGAAAGCATTGTAACCAACAATACCACCAACGTATCCTTGTGTTGTTCCAAGGTAAATATCACCTTTACTATAAGAGTAAATAATAATACCACCATTGTTTGCACCAGCAATACCACCAGCAACATAGTTAACACCTGTGATAGCTTCGCCTTCAACATGGTCTTTTGAAACACCTAAAACAACGTTTGCAATACATCTATCAATTCTACCATTGTATCTTGCATAGTCGTTTGTTGGATTACCTTCGGCATCGTAAAGTGTAATTGTTGCTTCGGCAGATTCGTTAACACCAACAATACCACCAACACAGTTAACACCAGTAGCGCCAACATAAGCAGAAACAACTTCACAACGTTCAATTGTTCCATAGTTTTTACCAGCAATTGCACCAATATCACCTAAGGTTGCATCACCTGAAACGTTAAAGTTGTCAACTTTCAAGTTGCAAACTCTACCATTGTAACCAATTTTACCAAACAAACCATATTCTTTGTATGTACGATAGTTAGGAACTTCTTCAATAAAACCTTCTAACGCATCAACTTCATCAATGTAAGCTTGTTTATTAATGTTAATGTTGCTAATTGTATAACCATTACCATCGAAGTTTCCAGTAAAACCATTTACATCACCTGTTGCAAGTGGAATCCAGTAACCTGTTTCGGTGTAACCTTCAGCCAAGTTAATATTGTTAACAAGTTTATAACATTTATCTAAACCATATCTAACTGTGGCATTTTCACCTTCGCCAGTAACTTTACCAATTTGTCTAAGTTCTTCAGCAGTTTGAATGTAGTATGGGCTTGTTAAGCTACCATCACCAACATAAACTTGACAACTTAGGTTTCTGAACTTAACATTGCTTGTTCTGAATGTGATTGTTGCAATACCACCAGAAACAGCAGTTAATTCACCAGTCTTTTTATCGTACTTAGCAATTCCTTCGTTACTTGAAATTACTTCATAATCTGAAAATGATTTTTTGTTATCATAAATAATTCCCAAATCATCAACAACATCACCTTCACGCATGTAAATGCTTGATGTTGAAATAGAAATAGTTTCGTTGTCACGTACTAGATAAAAAACTGTAAAACCAACGCTTACAGCCACAAGTATTACAACTAAGTAAACTAAAAACTTTTTCATATACCCTCCTAAAACTTTTTAGGTAAAATAATTCACGCATATATCATTATAGAATTATACCAATTTTGATGGCAAATGTCAATATGCAACAATATTGCAAAATCGTGCAAAAACCACGCAATTTCAGTATATATTTAGTATATACCAAATAAAAACAGATATCAAT
>JAZRJQ010000020.1:0-4492 GCA_045645925.1 Clostridia bacterium
TTTTTTTTATTTTGTTATTATACTAAATGTGTTTATAAATAAAAAACTAAAGGAAATTTCTATGAACAAGAGAATTTATTTAGATAATGCTGCTACAACACAAGTTAGTGGCGATGTATTAAATGAAATGATGCCTTATTTTACAAGTGTTTATGGTAATGCAAACAGTTTGCACAGCTTTGGCAGAGAAGCTGATAATGGCGTAGACTATGCCAGAGACAGAATTGCTAAAACTATTGGCGCAAACAGTAACGAAATTTATTTTACCAGTGGTGGAACCGAAGCCAATAATTGGGCAATAAGAGGCGTTGCTTATGCTAACAAAAATCGTGGTAAACACATTATTGTTTCTTCAATTGAGCATCATTCAATTTTAGAAACTTGTAAAGACCTACAAAAAGAAGGTTTTGAAGTTTCATATTTGCCTGTTGATGATACAGGATTAATTTCTGTTACAGAATTGTTGCATGAAATAAGACCTGACACAATTTTGGTTTCTATTATGGCTGTAAACAACGAAGTTGGAACAATTCAACACGTTAGAGCAATTGGTGAAATTGTTAAAGATTTTAGAGCTTTCTTTCACACCGACGCTGTTCAGGCTTTAGGTTCAATTGATATTAATGTTGAAGAAATGAATATTGATTTAATGACTATTTCTGCACACAAAATTCATGGACCTAAGGGAATTGGTGCTTTGTACATTAAAAAAGGTGTTCCAATCAAAAAATTGGTTTATGGTGGCGAACAAGAAGGTAATAGACGTGGTGGTACAGTAAATGTTCCTGCAATTGTTGGTTTTGGTAAAGCATGTGAAAATGCTAAACGTGACATGAAAATTGTTAACAGAAAATTAAATGAACTTTCTAATTACTTTATTAAGAAAATTGAATACGAAATTCCAAATATTAGAATTAATGCAAATTTGCGTCAAAAAACTCCTGGAATTGTTAATGTTTCATTTAAGTATGTTGATAGTGAAAGTGTTTTAATCAAACTTGACTTAAAAGGAATTTGTGTTTCAGCAGGTTCTGCTTGTGCATCTGGTAGTGCTGAAAAATCACATGTTTTAAAGGCTATGGGTTTAGAAGCAGAAGATGTTAATGGTGCAGTAAGATTTTCTTTTGGTGTTGATAACACAAAAGATGATGTTGATTATGTTGTTAGAACTTTGGTTGAAATTATTGAAGAATTAAGGGAAATGAGTCCTATTAATAAAAAAGTTAAAAAGTAGGCAGTTGTTATGTATAACAAAACAGTTATTGAACATTTTAATAATCCATTAAATATTGGTGAACTTAAAGGTGCTAATGGTATTGGTACATCAAAAAACACAAAATATAGTGATATTATTAAGTTTTTTGTAAAAGTTGACACAAATGGTGTTATTGAAAACGCTACATTTAAAAGTGTTGGATGTGTTGCAACAATTGCAATAAGTTCAGCATTGACAGAAAAACTAAAAGGTTTAACAATAGAGAAAGCAACCAAATTAGGTGCTGAAAAAATTGCAAATATAGTTGAAGGTTTGCCAACTGAAAAACAATATTGTGCAATTTTGGCAAAAGAAGCACTAGATGAAACAATTAAAAATTACAAGAAAAGAATTTTGAAAAATTCAGGATTAAAACACAATATTTTAGATATTAAAGAAACAATTAAAAAATTGAAAAAGTAGAAGGAAATAAATTCCTTCTATTTTTTGTATTAAACCTTTTTCTTTGGAAAAAATAAATACGTATAGGTTGTAATGTTACAACTTTTATAAAAAACTTTATAAGTTAAACAAAGGAGGAGGTTTTGTATGAAGGATTGTTTATTAATTGGTATGGCGTTAGGATTAATTGCTGGGGCGTTAATTGTTACTAATAATCCAAAAGCCGAAGAATTGGTAGAAAAAGGCAAAAAGGCTGTAAAAAAACAAATTGAAAAAATTTAAATCAAATACATTTTAATTTGCTTATTAGGTAAAATTGTGATATTATAGTGCTATGGAAAGTGCATATTATAAAACAATGGCTTTGGACCTTGGTGAAAGAAGAATAGGAATAGCATTAAGCGATCTGATGGGTATTATTGCTAGTGGGTTAGAAACTTACGAGCGTAAGGGACTACAAGCAGATTGTGAGTATATTTCCAAACTTGTAGCAAAACACGGCGTCAAAGAAATTGTAATGGGACTTCCTAAAAATATGGATGGCACTAGTGGTGAGCGTGTTGATAAAACATATGCTTTTGCTGATGAACTAAAAAAATTGGTAGACGCAAAAATTGTGTTTTATGATGAACGACTAACCACTGTTGCAGCTGAAAAATTGCTGATTTCAGCAGATGTTTCCAGACAAAAAAGAAAAACTGTAATAGATAAATTGGCAGCAACAATTATATTACAAGACTATTTAAACTTTAATCAAAGGGGAAAGTAAATGGATAAAGAACAAAGAAGTCAAATTGAAATGTTGTTAGACGAAAACAATACAGAAAACCTAAAACTTTATGATGAAAACAATAAAGAAACAGAATTTGAACAAGTTGCAGTAATTCCACTAAATGAAAAAATTTATGCAATTTTAAAACCTGTTACAAAAATTGTTGGTGTTAACGATGATGAAGCTTTAGTTTTCGTTATTGAAGAAATCGAAGATGAAGACTGCTTAGTTATTGTTGACGACGAAAAAATCGTTGACGAAGTTTTCAAAGAATACTACGATTTATTGAAAGCAGAAGGAATTAATGTTGACTAATTAATTTTAACTTTGTTTATTAAGAAAGGATTTTATCCTTTCTTTTTTTACGGGTTTTTATTTATAGTAATATTATGTTGTATTGTTTTTTATGTTATTAACGTTTCACATAAATATTTGTATATAAAAGAAAATTGAAACATAAAAAACTGCCTAAAAAAGGTGGATTTTTGTTTGTTTGCATATTAGTTTGCATAGTAGAAAAATTAATTTTCTGTTCTTAAAAATTTTTAAAATAATTAATAATAATAGGTTGAAATATATTAAACATTATGTTACAATATATCGTTTGAAAATTACACACCCAATGCAATTTATTGATTGTTGCCAGTTTGGTGGTCGATAGAGCTATAAAGTGTTGGGGAGGAATAAAAACAAGGAGGAAATAAAATGGCTGTAATTTCAATGAAACAATTACTTGAAGCTGGTGTACATTTTGGTCATCAAACCAGAAAATGGAACCCAAAAATGAGTAAGTACATTTTTACCTCTAGAAATGATATTCATATCATTAACTTAGAGGACACCGCAGTATTAGTAGAACAAGCTTATGCTTTTGTTCGTGACGCTGCAAACGAAGGTAAAACAATTCTATTTGTTGGTACCAAAAAACAAGCACAACAAGCTATCGCTGACGAAGCTAAACGTTGTGGTATGTACTATGTTAACTCTCGTTGGTTAGGTGGTACACTTACAAACTTTAAAACAATCCGTTCTAGAGTTGAAAGATTAAACAAAATTAATCAAATGGAAAAAGTTGGCGAATTCAACTTGTTACCTAAAAAAGAAGTTTTAAAACTTCAAGCTGAACGTGACAAATTGGAAAAATACCTTGGTGGTATTAAAGACATGACTAAACTTCCAGATGTTATGTTTGTTGTTGACCCTAAAAAGGAACACATTGCTGTTAAAGAAGCTCGTTCTTTAAACATTCCTATTGTTGGATTAGTTGATACAAACTGTGATCCAGACGTTATTGACTATGTAATTCCTGGAAACGATGATGCTATTCGTGCAGTTGCTTTAATTGCTGGTGTTATGGCTAATGCTGTAATCGAAGCTAAAGAAGGCGTTGTTGTTAACGTTGAAGAAGAAGCTCAAGAAGAAGTTGCTGAAGCTCAAGAAGCTGAAGTTCAAGAATAATTAATTTTAAGGGGAAATAGAAATGGCAACAACCGAAGATATTGTTAAACTACGTAAAAGAACAAATTGTGGTATGATGGACTGCAAAAATGCATTAGAAGCTTGCGATGGCGACATTGATAAAGCTACTGAATGGTTAAGAGAAAAAGGTATGGCTAAAGCTGCTAAAAAAGCAGACAGAATTGCTGCTGAAGGTTTAGTTACATCTTATATTCACATGGGTGGAAAAATTGGCGTATTGTTAGAAGTTAACTGTGAAACAGACTTTGCTTCAAAAAGTGAACAATTTGCTCAATTATGCAAAGATATTGCTATGCACATTGCTGCTGCAAATCCAAGCTACGTTAGCCGTGAAGAAGTTCCTGCTGCGGTTTTAGAACATGAAAAAGAAGTTTTAAAAGCACAAGCATTAAACGAAGGAAAACCTGCTGCAATTGTTGAAAAAATGATTGAAGGTAGAATTAAAAAATACTACGAAGATGTTTGCTTATTAGACCAAGCTTTCGTAAAAAATCCAGAACAAACAATCACTGCTTTAATTAATGAAGCTGTTTTAACAATTGGCGAAAAAATCAATGTTAGACGTTTTGTTCGTTACGAAATGG
>JAZRJQ010000021.1:0-13409 GCA_045645925.1 Clostridia bacterium
AGTTACAATTTTTGAAAAGAATAACGACACACTAAAAAAGTTGTTGGTTACGGGACATGGAAGATGTAATGTTACAAATCTTGTTGAGGCTGACAAATTTTTAGAAAATGTGCCACATAATTCAAAATTTATGTTTGCATCAATAAATAAGTTCGACCCATTTGATTTGGTTGATTATTTAAGGGGAAAAGGTGTTACCACAAAAGTAGAAAAGGGTAACAGAGTTTTTCCGGCCACTAATAAAGCTATTACAATTAAAGAATGTTTTGATGGCAACTTGCCAGAAAATGTTACACTAAAAACTGGCTGTGAAATAAAAAAGATTTCAAAAAGTAAAGATAAGTTTAAAATTTTCTTTAATTCAACAAGTCAAAGTTTTGATGCAGTTGTTGTTGCAACTGGTGGTCTAACAATGCCTAGCACGGGTAGCACTGGTGATGGCTATGAATTTGCTAAAAAGTTTGGTTTGGAAGTTAAACCACAACGTTCTGCATTGTGCTCAATCAGGCTTATGAATGTTCCTAAACACTTTGAAGGAACACCTTTTGAGTGTAAGGTTAGTTTAAATCATAATAATCAAACAATTAGTTTAAACGGAAAAGGTTTGTTTACTGGTTTTGGTGTTTCGGGACCTGTTATTCATAAACTATCATCATTAATTGAAGATGATGATATTAGTTGTTCTTATTTAACATTTGATTTGTTAAATGGTAAAAATTTTGAACAATGTGTTAAAGATTTTAAAACTTACATAAAACAAAATCCAAAAAAATATATTGTTCATTTGGCTAGCAACTTTGTTAACATCAAGTTTGCAAAAGATTTGTTGTTTGCCTTAAATTTGCCAGAGAAATTACAATGTGCAAATGTATCTAATGAACAACTAAAAACACTTATTAATGCTTTAAAATCTTATTCTTTTGAGGTTTTAGGATTTGATGATATAAACAAAGCAACCATAACCCGTGGTGGTGTAAGTTGTAAGGAAATTGTGCCTGCAACAATGGAAAGTAAATTGGTTAAAAATCTTTATTTTATAGGCGAAGTTTTAGATGTTGACGGATTTAGTGGTGGTTTTAATTTGCAAATAGCATTTTCTACGGCATATGCTTGTGCATCTGATTTAATTAATAAAGCAGACGGGGAATAACCTGTCTGTTTTTTTAATTTAGTTTTAATGTGTATTTAATTAATTTGATAAAATTTTTCAACTTTGTTATACTAACAAAAAACATAAAGGAATGAATTTATGAGAAAATATGACGTAGCAATTATCGGTGCTGGTCCAGGTGGGCTTACTGCTGCAATTTATGCAACACGTAGTGGATTAAGCACTGTTATTATTGAAAGAGATGTTATTGGTGGTCAAGCAAGTTTAACCTATGAAGTTAACAACTATCCAGGATTTGTTAGTATTAGTGGTAGTGAACTAGCAAACAAAATGCATGAACAAGCAACACTTTTAGGTGCTGAAACAATGTACGGTGAAGTAAGCAACATTAACTTTGCACCAATGAATAATTTGATTGTTGTTGAAGGTGAAGAAATTTTTGCAAACACTATTATTTTAAGTATGGGTGCAAAAGCAAGAACCTTAGGTGTTGATGGCGAAATTGAATTGTTGGGCAGGGGAATTTGCTATTGTGCAGTGTGTGATGGTGCACAATATAAAGGTCAAGATGTTGTTTTGGTTGGTGGTGGAAATGGTGCTGTTAGAGATGCTATTTATTTAAGCAATATTAGTAAAAGTGTTACAATTATAAACAATTTGCCTAACTTTACTTGTTCGGAACAACTTTTAAAACAATTTGAAAAACAAGTGGAAGAAAAGAAAAATATAAGAGTTAATTATAACTCAAAAGTTTTAGAATTTGTTGGTGATGGTGAACAACTAAAAGCAATCAAATTTCTAAATGATGATGGAACAGAAGTTGTTACCCCAAGCAATGGTGCATTTATTAGCATTGGCAGAGCACCAGACACAAAACTTGTTAGAACCAGTATTCACTTAGATGAACAAGGTTATGTTGCAGTAAACGAAAAATTAGAAACAAATCAACCTGGTGTGTTTGCTTGTGGTGATGTTATTGTTAAAAAAGTTCGTCAAATTGTAACAGCTTGTGCTGATGGTGCAGTTGCTGCAACAAGTGCTGGTGAATTTATTACTGAAAATAAATAATTTAAAAAAGAGCAAAACTTGCTCTTTTTTTGTTTAGCTGTAACTTTCAAAAACAAATTTGCATATAAAACTTCATGTAAATTAAATTTGGAGTTATAGGTATGCTTAAATATTTTGGAACTGATGGAATTAGGGGAATAGTAAACGAAAAACTTAATTTCTTTTTAGCATATAATGTTGGAAAAAGTTTGGCAACATACATAAAAAAACACAAACTATCAAAAAGGGTTATTATAGGCAAAGATACACGTGTTTCAGGTGATGTGTTAACTTCGGCTGTGGCATGTGGGTTGTGTGATTATGGAGTTAATGTTGAAACCATAGGTATTGTTCCAACAGGGTGTGTTTCGTTCCTTTCAAACAAATTGGATGTTGGTGCAGGTGTAATGATTACGGCTTCACATAATGCGCCAAACATGAATGGAATAAAGTTAATAAATAATTTGGGCTACAAATTTTCAATTTTGGAAGAAATTGAAATTGAAAAATATATTGATTTAAAAATCACACCAACAAAAGTTAAAGGGAAAATAGAAAATAATAATTCTTATGTTGAAAAATACATAAACTATTTGTGTTCTGATGTGGGGGTTGATTTTAAAGGTTTAAACATTGCTCTTGATGTTGCATATGGATCTAATTATGCAATTGCAGAGCGTGTTTTTAAAAAATTAAATGCTAATGTTGTTGTGATAAACAATAAGCCCTTAGGTGAAAAAATAAATGTAAATTGTGGGGCATTAAATGTTGAAAAGTTAAAGTGTGAAGTTGAACTTCATGGTTGTGATTTTGGTTTTGCTTTTGATGGCGATGCTGACAGGTTGATTGTTGTTTTGCATGATGGAACAGTTTTAAGTGGAGATGATTTAATTTTTGTGCTTGCCAGTTATTTGCGTTCAAAAAACAAGTTAAATTCATTAAAGGTTGTTGGAACAATTATGACAAATTCTGGTATGGAACAAAGTTTGAATAATATTGGAATTTCGCTTGTTAGAACAGATGTGGGTGATAGAAATGTTATTGAAGAAATGTTAAAAAATAATTATTCGCTTGGTGGCGAAAGCAGTGGACATATTTGCATTGCTAGTTTAAACACAACTTGCGATGCATTAATTAATGCTTTGTATTTGCTAAAAATTGTGGTTACTGAAAATGTTGATTTGTCTGAGATTTTGCTTAGGTTAAAAAAAGTTAATCAAACAATTAAAAACTTGAAAGTTTTGCCTGAATTTAGAAAAAATTTTGATGTTAACACACAATTTAAAAAACAACTTGAATCCATACATAAACAATATGCAAACATACGTATTGTTGTTAGGCCAAGTGGAACTGAAAATGTTATAAGAATTATGGCAGAAGGTAACGAATTAAAATGTTTAAATGCAATAAAAGATATTGAAACAATTATTTTGAACACATAAAAAAGGAAGCATTGTGCTTCCTTTTTACATTGTTAATGTTGGGCCATCATCAGTTTTTTCGGGTGCTTGTTCCGATTCTGCTTTGATTTTGGCTTGTTTTTGTTGTTTGTAATATTCAATAATATCTTGTCTGTCATGTTCTAAAACATAGTCATAATCAATAATTTTGCCAACCATTTTTCTTGCTTGCATAACTGTTGTTGCGTCTTCTGGACAAGTAATGGTAGGGTAAGCATGTTTTCCGGTTGTTTTTAGTGTAATTAATGTTGCTAAGCGTTTAGGATTGAAAGTTCTTAATTCGTCACAGAATTTACAGAATTCAGGGTTTATTTCGTAGTTTGTAATATTAAACTTTTTAGCATAATATTCTTGCAACATTTGTGTTGGAATAATACCTTTATGTGATTTTGCAATTTCAATCAGTTTATCGCTTGCTTTGTTGTAAACTTCTAATTGTTGACCAAAAGATAATCCTTTTTGTGAATGTTTGTTAAAATCAGGGTCAACAAACTCTCTTAGGTCAATTTCACGTGCGTTAAATGTTAAAAATTTGTCTGGGCATGGTGAATTTCTAAATTTTAATCCATTTACCATGTATGCACATCTGTGCATTAATTCAAAGTTTGCATCACGTTCGTGTATGTGGCTAGCTGCTGAAATCTTTTTCAATTTTGTTCCACCATGATTATCAGAAGGTGACACGTTTTGATGGTTGCCTTCAAATTTTTTAAGCAAGTAATCTGGCATGCTAAATTCAATATCTAATCCATATGTTTTTGGCATGTCTGGGTCAAGGTGAGCAACTGAGTCAATTCGGTATGCTTGGCAAGGTAAACCAATTTCGCCAGCATAAAGTAGGGTTAATGGATATGCTACGGTAGGTGAGTTTTGATAGTATTTTTCGTCGCTTAAAAGCATGTATGTTTTATTGTCGATTCTGCAACTTAAAATCTTTCTTGAAACAAAACATGGTCTGTCGTGATCGCCAATTGCATTAAAACACATTTCGCCTTCAATTGTTTTTGGTGCAGAAATAATTTGAGTTGTTAATGCTTTTAAACTGATTGGAACATTATCTTCAACGTTAAATGTGTTAGCCGATTCGGTTAGTGCTTCGGCAATATATTCTGGTTTAATTTTACCATTTTTTGTAAGTTTGAAATATGGGACTTCAGGGCAAGAGTAGTTTGCCATGTAGGAACCAATGTCGGATTTGTCATCTTTATATTTTTCTTGCATATAAAGTTTTCTAACTTCATTTGCATATTGTTCAGCTGCTAATCCGTAACGTTTTAAATGTGGTAAAAAGCGCATAGTTTCTTGACGGCTACCTTTTAAAAAGTTGTTAATATCGTAAGCAACTTTTAGGTATGCATTATGGTTTGCAAGGCGCAAAATAGGAGTACCATTATTGTTCTTTCCTTTTAAGCCATAATGTTCAAAAATGGTTTGATTCGGTTTTGTTTTTAAAACTTTTTTAACGTTTTTTGAATTATAATTTTGTTTGCTCATAATTCTCACCCCGCATTTGTTATTATATTTTAACATTAAAGTGGTGTTAATTCAATATATAATTAAATTTTTTATTAATTCTTTTGTTTAAGTGTGCATATGTGATAAAATATCTTTGATTAAATTTGTAGGTGATAAGGTATGTTTGTTATTTCAAAGAGCTGGTATGAATTATTAAAACACAAATTGGAAAGTGAAAAGTTTAAACAATTTTCTGAATGGTTAAATAAGGAGTATAATTCTAAAACTATTTATCCAAAACCCGAAAATGTTTTTAATGCAATAAACAAAGTTAAATTTGACGATGTTAAAGTTGTAATTATTGGGCAAGACCCATATCATCAACCAAAACAAGCACATGGGTTGTCGTTTTCGGTTGAAGGTGATGTGGTTGCTCCACCTAGTTTAAAAAACATTTTTAAAGAATTAAACTCTGAGTTGGGGTGTTACATACCAAACAATGGTAATTTAACAAAATGGGCTAATCAAGGTGTTTTAATGTTGAATAGTGTTTTAACTGTTGAGTATAACAAGCCAAACAGTCATAAGGGTAAAGGTTGGGAAGACGTTACTTCTGAAATAATAAACTTGCTTAGTAAACGTGAAAATCCTGTTGTGTTTTTGTTGTGGGGTGCAAATGCAAAAGCTTTGGGTAAAAATATTGACACAACAAAACATTATGTGTTATCAGCAGCTCATCCAAGCCCAATGAGTGCAAATCAAGGTGGTTGGTTTGGTAATGGTTGCTTTGCAAAAACCAATGAAATTTTAAACAAATTAGGCAAAAATCCAATTGATTGGCAAATTGAAAATGTTTAATGTTTTTTAAAATTATTGGTATTTACAATTTGTAATATGTATGTTAAAATGAATGTAGATTTATAAGAGGTGAAGTATGAATTTACTATTAAAAACTAGTGAAAATTCGGAAGCAATTGTTCCATTAGTTGTTGTGTTATTAATAATTTTGGTGGCAGGAGTTATTATTTTCTTTTTAAAACGTAGTTATGGCAAAGATCGTGGTATGGTTACAAAATCTGAACCAAAAGTTGTTGCTGTTGAACTAAAAAAATCATTTATGAAACCAAATGAAGTTAAGTTTTTAAACGATTTGTGCAAAATTTTACCATCTGAGTTTGTTGCATTTCCACATGTTGGGGTTGATAATGTTGTTCAACCAAAAGGTGACAAAGTTTTGTATAACACAATTTTGAGTCAATATTTAGACGTTTGTGTGTTCTTGAAAAAAACAATGGAGCCGGTTTTGGCAATTGATTTGTATGAAGCAAGCCCAATTGAACAACAAATGAAGCAATTGCACCCAAACGTTGTTAAAGCGTTGTCAACTGTTAAAATTCCACTTATGGCTTATCAATTGTCGGAAGAATATGATTTGGGTGACCTTAGAACAAGGGTTATTGATGCAATGCCTTCAAAAATGGTTGCAATGTTAAAAGAGAAAGTTAAAAACGACAAATAATTTAATAAAAACACATAAACATGGGGTTGCAATAGCCCCATTTTTATGTTATAATTACTATACCGTACTAGGCAGAGATGTAGCGGCTCTCTCTTATCCCAAACGCTATATGTGGGGCTGACAAACTATATGCGGTGATAACTGATTTTGTATTTGATACTAATCAAGTTGTTGAGTTTAAGGTCTTATGCAATATTTTGCTGCGAATCATGTCAGGGTAGGAATACAGCAGCATTAAGTAGATTTAAATATGTGCCATAAGGTAGCTTTAAAGGAGATTTGGTTTTTATCTTTTCTTAATTAAGTGTTACTAATTATAGCCGTACGGTTTTTTTAATAATTAAGGAACTTAAATTTTAAGTTCCTTTTTTTTGTTGAATTAAATAATAATTTAAATCATAAAATTTTTAAGTTGCATATAATTAGTTAATTTGGTTTGTTTATTTTTAATGTTATGTTAAACTAAACAGGTAAGAATTAATAAAAAGGATGCTAACCTATGCAAGAAACAACAAATTCAAAACGTTTTATTAGAACATATAATCAAATTGATGCTGCTTTAAGAGTTCAAGGGGATATGAAACGTAGCATAAGCTACACCGAAGCTGTTAGAAAAGCTGCACGTACAAATTCGATTGTTGCAAAGTATGAGGACCAATTGATTGATTATGGTAGGCTTAGAAACGCTATTGTTCATAATAGTGATCCTGACATTACAATTGCAGAACCACATACCGAAGTGGTTGATGAATATGAAAAAATTGCAAGATTAATTTGTACACCACCACTTGCTGTTAAAACAGTTTGTAAAAAAGTTGTTAGCACAATTGAATATAACGTAAAACTTGAAGAAGTTATTGAATATGGCTTTAAAAGTGGTTTCAGTAACATACCTATTTTTAAAGAAGGTATGCTTATTGGTGTTGCTAATGGTCAAAAACTTATTGATGTTATTGGTAAGAAAATTTACGAAAAACGTGATATTTGTGATTACTTAAAAAACACAACAATTGAAGAAGCATTAAAAGAATTCTCTAATGATAATTACTATACAATTGCTCCTGAAAACATTACGCTTGATAAAGTGTTAAATTTGTTTACTGAAAACAGACGTTTGTTGGTTATATTAATTACAAAAACTGGAACCTTGTTAGAACCACCTGTTGGTATTATTACACTTAGTGATATTATGGATATTAACAAAATTTTAGACAACTATAACCATGACGAAAATTAAAACAAAACAACCTAACAATATAAACATTAAATTTGTTTAAATTGCTGGGTTGTTTTTTCATTTAATTAAATAACTAAAAGTGTTTTGATAAATAATAAAAATATATTAAAATAAAGTTATGAAAATGAAGAAGTGGAAGAAAATAGTTTTAATATCGTCGTTAGCATTGGTGTTACTTTCAATCATTGCTATTTTTTGGGTGATTATTGTTAACACTGCAAACATGAATTCCTATATTCATATTACTGCAAACGATTGCTTGGGCACTGTTGCAATCAACATTAAAAATGCTGATAATGGTATGCCTTACTCATATTTTCCATTTGAATATACAACAAAAGGTGATAAGGTTCACGAATTTAAAAACAGGAACTTGTTGTTTAAAACCGACACTGAACCAATTACAATTGAATTTACTGTCCATAATCAAGCATTTTATAAAACAAATCTGGAAATAAACACAACCGGACCAGGAAGAAATAGTAAAGTTGTATTTTTGGTTAATGGGGTTGAAACCGAAGAAACTGATTTAATTATTTTAGAACCAAACGAAATTAAAACGCTTTCATACGTGGTTTCAAAAGATAATCCAGCAGGCACTATTAGGGCAAAATATAATATGTATTTAAGCTTTACAAAATATGTTGCACCAGCATCGTAAACTTGGTGTAAAAATTAATTTAAAATAATTAATATATTAAAAGATAAATTTAGTATTTGTGGTTATAAAAAAATAATTATAAATACTAAATTTTTTTTGGTTTAGTACTTTATTTTTTGTTTACATTGTGTTAAAATTATTCACGTTTTAAAAAGTTATATTGTATGCAAGATTTTTAAATTGATAAACGGTTTTTAAACCTTAATTTAGGGCATACTTTTTAGGAGAATTATGGATATTAGAAATGTAGCAATTATTGCTCACGTTGACCATGGTAAAACAAGCTTGGTTAACGAAATGTTAAAACAAGGTGGCGTGTTTAGAGAAAATCAACAAGTTGCCGACCGTGTTATGGATAGTAATGCATTAGAACGTGAAAGGGGAATTACCATTTTAAGTAAAAATGCAGCACTTATGTTTAATGGTGTTAAAATTAACGTTGTTGATACTCCTGGTCACGCCGATTTTGGTGGTGAAGTTGAACGTGTTTTAAAAATGGTTGATGGTGTTTTGTTGGTTGTTGATAGTTTTGAAGGACCAATGCCACAAACCAGATTTGTTTTGAAAAAAGCATTAGAATTAAACCATAAAGTTATTGTTGTAATTAACAAAATTGACAAAAAAGATCAACGTGTTAAGGAAGTTGTTGATGAAGTTTTAGAGTTGTTTTTAGAACTTGATGCAACCGAAGAACAATTAAACAGTCCGTTTGTTTATGCTTCTGCTAGAAATGGTGTTGCAACATTGGATTTTAACGTTGAAGGTGTTAATTTCCAACCATTGTTGCAAAAAATTGTTGATTATATTCCTGCACCAAATAACGACACACAAGCACCTTTTCAAATGCTTGTAAGTTCAACTGAACAAAACGATTATTTAGGTAAACTAGCAGTTGGTAAAATTGAACGTGGAACAGTAAAAGTTGGTCAAACAGTTGCTGTTACAAACTATCATGATTCTGGTGTTAGTTCATCATTTAAAATTAGCAATATTTTTATGTTTGAAGGTTTAAAACAAGTTCCAAACGAAGTGGCTACTGCTGGTGATATTGTTTGTTTGGCTGGTAGCACCGAAGTTACAATTGGTGATACAGTTTGTTCAAAAGATCAAATTGAAGCTATACCTTTTGTTAAAATTAGTGAACCAAGTGTTGAAATGACTTTTAGTGTTAACAACAGTCCTTTTGCAGGTAAGGAAGGTAAGTTCTGCACAAGTAGACACTTGCGTGATAGACTTATTAAGGAAAGTGTTAAAGATTTAAGTTTAAAAGTTTTTGAAACAGATAGTGCTGATAGTTTTAGAGTTTTAGGTAGGGGTGAAATGCATATTTCAATTTTAGTTGAAAATATGCGTCGTGATGGTTATGAATTCCAAGTAAGCATGCCTAAGGTTTTAATTAAAGAAATTGATGGTGTTAAATGTGAACCAATTGACCGATTGGTTATTGATGTTCCGGAAGATTGTGTTGGAAACATTATGGTTGCTATGGGGGAAAGAAAGGGTGAACTTGTAACACTTACAAACATGGGAACCAGAACAAGATTGGAATTTTTAATTCCATCACGTGGTTTGTTTGGTTACAAAAGCCAATTTTTAACCGATACCCGTGGTGAAGGTGTAATGAGTTCAATTTTTGAAGAATATGCACCATTTAAAGGTAATATTGACAGACGTAACTGTGGTGCACTTGTTGCTTATGAAACCGGTGAAGCAGTGCAATATGGTTTGTTTAACACACAAGAACGTGGCAGACTTCTTATAACACCAGGAACAAAAGTATATCAAGGTATGGTTGTTGGTATGAACCCTAAGGGTGACGATATTGTTGTAAACGTTTGCAAACGTAAACAACTTTCAAACATGCGTAGTTGTGCTAGTGACGATGCGTTAAGATTAGAACCAGTTAGAGCATTAACATTAGAAGAAAGTTTAGAGTTTTTAAACGATGATGAATTGTTGGAAGTAACACCACAAAGTTTAAGAATTAGAAAAATTATTCTTGACCATACACAACGTGGTAGAGCAGATTTTAGAAGAAAGAATAACATTGATGTTTAAAAGGGAGCCAATATTGGCTTCTTTTTATTTTATTAAAATTTGGATATTGACATAGTTTTTGTTAGTGGTAAAATTAAAGTATGGATAAGGATTTTGTGTATAACAATTCAATAATACTTATAGGCCCTGTTGGGGTGGGTAAAAGTACTATATCTGATGCTTTGGTTAATGTGTTGGGTATGCCACAAATTAGCATGGATGATATGCGTAAAATATATTATCCAAGGTATGGTTTTAATAAAGAACAATCCGATAAATTGTTAAAACAAGACCTTAAACTATGGCTAATGTATCAAAAACAATTTGAAATTAAAATGGTTGAAGAAGTTTTGGGTAAACTTACGGAACCTGCTGTAATAGATTTTGGGGCAAGTCAAGCACATTACTTTGATAATGCTAACAAAAACAAAGTGGCAGAGTTGTTAAAACCATTTAATCATGTGGTGAGTTTAGAATATCCTAGTGTTGCTTTGGAATATGCAGAAACCAAGCCACTAAATAAAAATTTGTTTTTAAAAACTGACCAGTTTGAAAAATTGGCAAAATATAGTTTTGTGTGTGATATATACAGTGAGCAGGTTGGTGGCGGAATAAAACTAGATAATAATGGAAATGCTGTTTTAAATAGTGCAAAAATCAACAGGCTTGCGTATGCTATGATTGATAGATATAGATTTATGCAATATGCTAATTCTGTAAAAGAAAAAAATATGTAAAATACAAGCAAAAAAGTGCTAAATAACCTTGACAAATATGTGGGAATTATTTATAATTTACTTGCAATATTTAAAGGTTGCACTTTTTTTTGTACTAGCCCCACAAATTAGGTGTGAACATTAAATTAATAATTTGATATTTTATTAGGAGAATGTATATATGAAAACAGTTATGGCAAATGCACAAACTGTAAATAGCGAATGGCTATTAATCGATGCAGCTGACATGCCATTAGGCAGAGTTGCTAGCCAAGTTGCAGCTATTTTACGTGGCAAACACAAACCAACTTTCACACCACACTGTGATGCTGGTGATTATGTTGTTGTAATCAACACAGACAAAATGATTTTAACAGGTAACAAACTAAACGATAAATTCTACTATCGTCATTCAGGTCATCCTGGTGGTTTAAAACAAACTGCTTACAAAGACCTTATGGCAACAAAAAGCGATTTCGTTTTAGAAAAAGCAGTTAAAGGTATGCTACCAAAAAATACTTTAGGTAGAGATATGTTTAGAAAACTTAAAGTTTACAAAGGTGCTGAACATCCACACAGTGCTCAACAACCTAAACCATATAAATTAGTAGGAGGAGTTAAATAATGGCAGCAAAAAAATCAGTTACAGCAGCTAAAACAGTTGAATTCAGTGCTACTGGTCGTCGTAAACAATCTATTGCTAGAGTTAGACTTTTCCCTAACGGAAATGGTGTAATTACAATTAACAAACAATCTATTGACGAATATTTCGGATTAGGTACATTAAAATTAATTGTTAACCAACCATTAGAATTAACAAACACAACAGCTAAATATCACATCAACGTTAACGTTCACGGTGGTGGACTAAGTGGTCAAGCTGGTGCAATTCGTCAAGCTATTGCACGTGCTTTGGTTAAAGCTGAAGAAAGCTTAAAAGATGAAATTAAGAAAGCTGGTTTCTTAACTCGTGATTCAAGAGTTAAAGAACGTAAAAAACCTGGTCTTAAAAAGGCTAGAAAATCACCTCAATACAGCAAACGTTAATATTTGCGTAAAGGTTTTAAATGCTTTAAAAATAAACCACATTTGTGGTTTATTTTTTTTTGTTTATTTGATGGTGTTAAACATAAATCTGTGATAAACTAAACTTAGTTTTAAGGAGAATTGTTATCATTAACAAATTAACAAAAGTTCAATATATGGGCAGCGAAGAATTATATTCTTGCTTATACGATTTGTATGAAAATTCTAAACAAGTAAAAGTTTTTAGAACATTGCAAGATTATTCGGGAAATTACGATGAAATTTATAATGAATATGCTGTTTTAAACACAAAAGAAGTTGAACAGTTGCTTGCAGATTTTTATTTGGACAATGTTTTAATTGAAGATAAAAAAGAAGTTGAACATGTTTATTTTGTTCAAGAACCAGTTTCAACATATTTAAAGTTTGAAGCTTTACGTGTGTTTGTTTATAATCAACTTGAACATAAAGTTTATGCAACAAAAACAAAAGGTGAACAAGATTTTGTTGTTTTTGACAATTCAACAGTTATTGTTCTTGATTTTACTGACCAAGGTGCATTGAAAGGTGGTTATATTTCTGATAATTCAGCCGATGTTGCAGTTGCTGTTGCTGACTATGAAAACTATAAAGTTGATGCAGTTGATTATTTAAAAGTAGTGCCTTGTGAAACAAGCACAAAAAATGGATTAAATCGTAAAATAAAGGATTTAAAATATAATTTAAAAATAAAATAATAAAACAAAAAAACACATGTTTTTCATGTGTTTTTTTAGTTGAACTTATATTTAATAATTAGCTTTATTGCTTCAATTGGTTTTTCTTCAACAAGCATTGCAATTTCGTCTATTTTCGTTTTTGATGCTTTTGTGTGAAGTGCAAGCATGCTTAAATAGTTTATTAACGAATGTATTATTTTTTCGGCTGTAAAAAACAAGAAAACATTGTTTGCATTTGTTTGTTTTTTCTTAACAGCTTTAACAAATAAAACCATATCTAATGGTTCTTTTTTAAGCCAGAATTTGTTATCAAACTTGTTTAATTCATTTATAATTTCTTTTCTGTTTAACTGTTTGTTGTGTTTTCTTAAAAATGTTGCATAATTAGCATTTGAAAACATTGCTGAAAACACTTTTTCGT